>CAZHBL010000001.1:0-61249 GCA_964530105.1 uncultured Pirellulales bacterium
AGCAGAGCCACCGTCAATACAAGCGTTTGAAGGCCGCCGTCTCAAACTCGGTGACACTCACCCACACACATTAGAGTCTCTGCAGAGCCTGATCGAACTCTACGAAGCCTGGAACAAGCCGGAAAAAGCCAAAGAGTGGCGAGTAAAACTGCCGCTAACTGAAGCTGTGAATGAGTGACATTTCACCCCTAAAACAGCCCCATTTTCACTCGCAAAACTCCTACAACTCAGCAACAACCCGAAAGCCCCTTATCTACCTATTTCCAGAAAACCCACAATCCAATAAACTCTTATCCATAAATGACTTAGGCAAGAGCCAAAAATTTGATATCGTTTCCAATGAACGGAGTCAAAAACAAAGAGCTGACAATTCTTTCATGCTGCCAGCCCTTTGAATTTCCCAGGCGTATTGTCTCTTTCTGAGTTAACTTACTGTGCCAACTCCACGATTTGTTCTGCGGTCAGGGCTCGGATACACTTATCACTTTGCTCTCCATCACAATGTCATGTATTTCCCAATCCTTCTGAGAGGCCAAGTCAATGAAAGCGCGGCGAAAAAGCAATACCACATCTACAGTGGTCGTATCATCCGTACCTGTGACGAAAGTATAAGTGGAACTGTCGGCTGCAAACGCGGCAATACGATTGTCGCTCAACAGACGTGTAGGATTCCAATACGCCCCAGTGGGTGAAACCTCGGTCCAGAACTCTTCCAGCACCTTGGCGAATGCCTTGCCGGGCAGACCGCTGTAATAACCTTCGTTCGGATCTCCTACTCCACACCATTGAGGGACGACAGGGCCGTCCGAGAAGTCGAGCAGATGACCATGTGAGTCGGTGGCTCTTACTACAAGAATGAGATGGCGGAGGGGAGAATCTGTCGGAACATGGTGGCCGGTTCGGTCATTGGTAATCGTAACAGTGACAATAAGCAGTTCGCCATGACGATCGGCCTTCACATCCATATCGACGGCGTTACTCAGCAATTTCTCATTCGCCGCACCCGGCATGAAATGACTGAAAATCGTTTGCGGATCGCGAATGACTCCACCCTTGTCCAACCGGGCGAAGTGATTATTCTGCCCCGGCGGCATATGGCAATCTTGGCAGGTCTTGCCGGTCTCAGGATTACTGTAGGGACTGTCCAGCCACTCACCGAACGAGTTGTATACTACCGTATTCCAGAAGATACCAAAGTGACAAGCTGCACAGTATTGACTTTGCTTTTGTAAAAGGCTGTATGTATCTTCACCCGGGGCGACATCGTCGAACGGGCCGGCAAAGAGCTGATGACCTTCGGCCGGGCGACAGAATTCAAAAGACAACACACCGGGCATGTTCGGATAAGGCAGGCCGGAGATCGAATCAACACTAACATCCCGGATCTTATGGCAGAAATCGCAGGCGACACCTTCGGAGCCAACGCCGGAAACGGCCGTCGGGTCTGTGTTGTAGGCGGCATTAACAGCGGCAGCCGGAGTGTGGCAGGCCGCGCAGTTGCCTGCGGTACCGGGAAAGTCGAGTTTGTAACCCGGGCCAAAATATGGCTCGTTCGGATCTGGACGCAAGGGGATACGGCCGTAATCGCGTGTTTGGAAAAATTGCGTTGCAGGGCTCTGGTTGCCGGCCATGTCCGTCCCGTTATACATTGTCAGAAAGCGGGAATTCTTAGCTGAGAGTGCATGAGCATCTTTGAGCCATTCGCTGAACGGCAAAGCTGCCTGTGGATTATTGGGCTCGGCATGACAATTCTCGCAGCACGTATTCTCACCGGACCCCTCGTAACCGGCGCCGGTAAAAGCGCTCAACCATGCATAATCCGGATTGTCTATGTCACTGTGTGCGGTCAAAACAATTTCAATGTCCGAGTCGCCGGGAAGATACCTGGCCTGACCGCCACCGATGTAGTAGCCTTCCGCCCAGGCAGTCAGGACGACAGGTTCGTTGGGAGACAGGCCGGATAGAACAAAGTTTCCTTCTATATCAGTAATAACCTTGTTCTCTGTAGCCTTCACCCGCACTGTCGCTCCGGCAACCGGACCATTGGCATCGCGAACAAGACCTGATACGGCGGTCAATGGCGTTTGTGAAGCAAATCCTAAGGTAGTTATTAAGAAAGCAAGAGCCAAACACATGACTACCCGAGTGACTCGATCGCCCGGAAGGGAATGTATACGTTTTTGATTCATCATTCACCTCCGACCATCGATTCCTGGGCCAGTGCCTGCTGTAGCGGCTCACTATTGAAATCCAAACGGTATACGCCGCCGCCTTCGGTCGCCGCATAGAGATGCAATCCGTTGGTCGAGATGGCCATACGGTTGACCGCCCGCATGCCCAGTGCAGTGTTGATCTGTCGCCAGACTCGACCGCCGTCTGTCGAACGATAGACACCGCTGAAAGAATCGGCGGCGTACAGCACCTGCGGATCCCTCGGATCGAATAAAATATCGGTAATATGGGACTCCGGGGGCATTCCATTCATTGATGGCTGCCAGGTTTTACCGCTATTGTCGCTGCGGTACAATCCACTATGCGCTAAACCCACAAAGATGATTTTAGAATCGCCCGAATGGACAACGACCGAAAGCGCTGCCGTCGCCGGAGTCGCCACATTCATCGCCGTCCAACTGCCGCCGGCGTCGATGGATTTGAGCAGTCCGTTTGTTCCTGTTGCGGCATAAACAACCTGTGGATCGGAAGGGTCGACACAAATGTCGATGATGTTTGCTTTCACAGAAAGCGTATCGTTGGCGGCGTTCCACGTTGCGCCGCTATCGCGCGAGACGTACACCCCGGCCGCCGGCAATAGGTCGTCGAACACACCGGCCGAGAAGAATGCAGAGGAGCCGGCGTATAAAGTCTTCGAGTCCGAAGGCGCAAAAGCAATCACTCTCCATCCCATTCCTTCCGCAAGTCGGTCACCTGACCAATTCCACATTCTACCACCGTTATCACTGTGTAAAATGATAGGATCCCAGTTGTTAGAAGCCACCAAATGCTGCGGATTCGACGGATCGACAGCAACTGCATTCCATTCGAGATGAAAGGCCGGCCGTGTGTTTCGGCCTATCCATGAATTGCCACCATCTGTGCTGGCGAAGAAACCACTCCGGGCCGCTGCATAGACTATTGCCGGATTTGTGGGGTCCACAACAATTGCACGCACTTGCGCACCTGTGTAGCCGTTGCTGGCGACCGTCCATGTTTGGCCGCCGTCGATGCTAAGGAAATTACCGCCGCCGTAGTTATTCGCAAAGACACGATTGGGATCGCGTGGATCGACCTGGAAATCGATGGGGAATCCGGCGCGGACGCCCGGCGATCCCCAGCCTTCTTCTCCGCTTGAGACCTTGCGCCAGGTCTGCCCACGATTGCTACTGCGATACACCGCTCCCGCACTTCCGGCGTAGGCAACATTGGGATTCAATTGGGCAAACTCTACTGCATTGATGTTGTCATTGGGAACAACAGCCTGCCACGATGTACCGCCATTGATGGTCAGATACACACCCCCTCCATCAGGATAGGCATTGTTCCCGGTCCCTGCAAGAAGGATGTCAGGATTCGTTGGGTGCATGAATAATGTGCCAACGTAAAGATTCATCAGGCCATTATTTACCGGCTGCCATGTCTGGCCGCCGTTGGTCGACTTGAGGACACCTTCTCCGCCGGGCTTGTTAGCCGTATGATCGGAGTTGGCTGCCTCTCGATCAAAGATGCCGGTGGAGATGTAGAGCACGTCCGAGTCGCTGGGGTCGATCCAGATATAACGGGCCAGGTTGTTACCTCGCCAAACAGCGGTCCAATTCTCACCGCCGTCAATGGTTTTATAAATCACACCTTTGGTCTTATCGAACTCCCGGCCCTGTTGCGGCTGGCTGCTCCATGCGTAGCTGGAAATCTCGGCCGCGGCGTACACGATGTCGGAGGAGCGAGGATCAACGGTAAAGCCGCGAAAGGTGATACCTTCATACTCGATGATACCATTGTCCTTATCCACCCACGTCTGACCGGCATCTGTCGATTTGAAAATACCCCGAACATTCTGCGTCCCGATCCAAATAGTATCATAGTCATGTGGATCGATGGTCAGACTGAAGACCGGAACTGCGTCTCCCGACTCGCCCGTACGAGTATTTATACCCTGGTTGGAGGGATGCCACGTTTGTCCACCATCGGTGCTGATAAAGACTCCCGCCCAGGCATCCGTAACATACATTATATCGGGATTGTCGGGCCGCATCCGTACGTCATAGCCCAGACCGCCCAGCGGACCACCGGTGCGCACCCAGGTCAAAGATGTATTAGAAGCCTGACCGAACAGGCGGATGTCATCGATATATACGGCACTTTCCTCCAAAGTTTCGAAGGCGAAGGATCCCCCGCTCAGGGGATCGGGATCTGTGTACTCCCATTCGAGTTGGCCGTCAACTAAGAACCGCAGGTGCGGTCCGGAGCCGACGATTTCAATGTCATACCAATGATCGAAATCGCGAGTGACGCCCCCATGATTTAACAAATCGATGAAAGTATCAGGCCAGAACTGCTTATTCAAATAGGATCCATGCTCATGAAATCCGATAAAGTAACGTCCCTTGTCGTTTAGGCGACAGACCAGGTGTATACTTCCGTGTTGGAGATTCAGGCGGAACTGTAAGCGAAAGTCCTGCCAGGGGCCGACTAACGGCCTTGCCCAGGAGTGACCTACACCCCTGAGCATGCCTTCTGTTACAATCCATCCATCTTCCAACTCCCAATTCTGAACTTGCCCGTCATCAAAATTCTCTTCGAAAAGCAGTATTTCCTGTTCTTGAGCCCGGAGTTGATGATGCCCAACCATGATTGTCAGTATTATAACCGACAGCAGTAGTGTCTTGACTAAAGTATTGGCGCCTATTGTGCTACTCTTCATCCGATTACCCTCTTTTCAGTTTTGAATTATGATCTTTTATTTGTTCGTGTTACAGCCGTGACCTCGCAGACAAGAAACAGATTAAACAAACATTTCAATCGTAGAAAACTATAATGATAAATTGAACTGAAAGCACCTCTGGTTGACGAGCTTTTTGTACGCATGGGCCATCCGACTATTCTAATTGCGATGTCCAATTCCAAAGACATAACGAGTATAACAATTAGTACCTAAGAGTACAATACAAATTTATTATTCTAAAGAGAAGCTCTTTGAAGGAAAATACAGTTGCATGTAGGTTTTTTATGAACTCAGAAATGCCACTGAGCTTAGACAAGTAGAATGTTTCTAATGTTCCAATATTCACCTGAGTTGAATCCTGTTGAATTGATATGGCGTCAATTGAGACAGAGGAAACTGAGCAATCGGCTATACCCGACAATTGATCACCTGGAAGCCGCTGTAAGTGAGGCTTGGATGTGGATATCAAATCAGCAAGAGGAACTCTCAGATTTATGCTTATTCCCATGGATAAAAAAGGCTCTAATTAACTGAATTTGATATGAGATGTTCCTTTTCCTGATTTAAGTTTTCCAGAGACGGCCTTCGACGTATGGAAAAGGCCGACAACCCTCCTTTAAGAGCTGTCGGCCCTTATTGAATGTCCATACAGAACCATTGTACGGCCGGTACTGCTGTAAACTAACGTACTTTCTGTTCCCGTCTATTTATTCTTCTTCTTCCGGTTCCCTCTGATACGGAGGCTTATAGGGATCCGAGATGTTGTGCATTATATCAGGAGAAAAGTCTGCATGAGAACCATGGCACACTATGCACGTCTCCACCTCGTTACCACTATACGGGTCGTCCGGCATCATGAAAAACGTCATTAATTGACCGTGGTATATTGCTTCATCGCTGTCATGGCACGCAAGACACGCCAAGCGGGACGGCTCTTGTTTCCACATAGGATTATCAGCATGGCACTTGGTGCAGTTCCTTATATCCTGCGGGAAGATGATTGAGCTGAAGTGTTCTGCATCTTCTTCGCCGTGAATTTCTTCGGGCTTGTCGAGATAATGACCACGATGGACGCCGTGAATCCTCCGGGCTAAAGGAGCTGCGCCGAATCCCCAGTTCGAATCGTCCCACCCCGTCTTTCCTGCCAACTGGTTCTGATAATCATGGCAGTTCTTGCAGACATCGGGATTGAAGGGGTATGAGCCGTGCATTTTGGTATCGCCGTGGCAATCGGTGCAGTTCGTGCAAATCTTCTGCTCCTCGGTCTCTGTGCCCACCTGGAAGTTAAGGACCGCCACGATGGCCGGATTATCGACATACCTTAGCTGGACGAAAACGGTGTACGTACCCGCCTCAAGGCCGGCAACATCTGCAAGCTGATAAGTGATGTCCTTAGCTGAACGCGAAACACCTGGATTTTCATCTGCCGGATCAGTACGAACCCGCAAGTCGTTATAGATATAAGAAGTCGATCCTGAGAGTTCATGATCGGCAGCGGCTGCAGTCAACGCCGGTTCCGTGTGGTCACGCGGACCAGAAACCTGCAAGCGGAAGCGATTCCAGTCTGCCTCGGTTATGGTTGCAGGATCGACGGCGAGGCTGGTGGCTGCGTTTTTGACGGTTACGGTAATCTGCGGCTTTTCGCCATCCACGTAGTGGGTCCCGTTGGCCGGTAGAGTCATGCCGAGTTCTACAGTAAACTCCGTACTCAAATCAACCTTGTGAACCATGGCAATGGGTGCTGGGGCCGTGCCCTCTGTCCAGGAACCGTCTGGCGGATGACAAAAAGAGCAGTCGGAATCGTTAGTCTGTTGACCGCCCGGATGCGCCTCAGCGGTTTGAGGTATTTCGGCAGCACTTCCAAACCAGATATTATCATGGCAGGTGCCACAGGCCAGGCGAGAAGGTTCGGTTTTCCAGCGGTCATCTACATGGCACTTTGTGCAGTTCCGGACATCCGCGGGAAATTCAACATCTATATAGTCGCTAAAAATACCGGTATTCGGATCGTTGTTACGTGGATTCTCTAAATTCGCTCCCATGTGAATACCATGGATCCGATGTATAATGGGATCGGGAATACGCACATCCTGATCATCCGGATCACGATACGCCGCATATCCATCGTTGTTATGACAGCTCTTGCACGTTCTGACAGCCCACGAGTCAATTGACGGGGACCCAAAAGAACCTTCTGAATGAGGATCGACGTGATGAAAGTAATATTGTCCATTATCAGCACCCAAATGGCAGGCGCCACATTTTTCCCTCTCAACTATTTGTGTTTCAAAAATATCCGTCCCGATCTGGAAATCAAGCAGTGGAAACGACTGAATGGTCTCATCCTGCATAACC
This sequence comes from uncultured Pirellulales bacterium, assembly GCA_964530105.1. Taxonomy (GTDB): domain Bacteria; phylum Planctomycetota; class Phycisphaerae; order Sedimentisphaerales; family Anaerobacaceae; genus JAFGPJ01. Next base: position 7,292 of record CAZHBL010000001.1, read on the forward strand.
GCCCTAAGACCGATTGTATACGTACCTGGTTCCTCGTCGGAGACCGCCTGTAGATTATAGGTCAGGATATTGGCGTTAATATCTACACTTAGATCTGTTATAAGATCAATATAATGGTGAGGCCTCACAGAGCGGTCCGTAGATGCGTTTAGCAACTTAACTGCCGTTTTAGTTTGTGTTGTTTCCTGTGGGCCATATGCATATAAACTTAATTGAGAATAGTCCTCCAGGCTAAACTGGCCGGGTAAAGAAACGGTAACTATTGGACTCTCACCAACGACAAAGTAAGAACCATTTGCCGGCTCCGAAATACTCAGTAATACTTCTTCCTCGGCTACCTGCCCAATCGATCCAACGGTAAATATCGCAACGACCGCCACAAAGGTTAATGCTGATAATCTTTTCATCCTGTTCTCCTTTCATCATTTCTTAATATACGATGCAAAACTCTACACTGTCTAAATCAAAGCCCTGCTGCCATTGACACGAGCTTTGCACAATCATCTACATTACTTAATAACCAAGTTTATCGGTTATCTTCTATTTGTATTTGTTTTGAAACTTAATCATAATATAAATGGCCACTCTATTAAATCGGGGAGTTGCTGATTTTGCTGTAAGCCTAACCTTTACAACGTATGGGTTAATACCTTATAGCTCTGGTGAAAAAACGAAGACTTTTAAGAAAACTGCGCTTGAGTTTTATGCAAAATAAAAACTCAACGATTATATTGTAGGGAACCAAGTTTTATCTTGCCTACTAACCCACTGAAAAGCGCATCGGAGCAGTTCAGAGCCACTGCTCAGGTTCAGTTTCTTTTTGATACGAGACCGATAAGTCTCGATGGTTTTTGCGCTCAGGCAAAGCTGTTCGGCAATCTGGCGAGTCCCCTTCCCTTGGCCAATTAGTCTGAACACCTCCAGTTCACGATCTGTTAAACGGTCTATCGGCGAAGTACCAGCATCAGACTCATCGTTACCGATCAGGCTATATAGTAATTTTTCTTTCATCGCTTCATTTAGGTACAATCGACCCTCTAAAACTTTGCGAATTGCCGTAATGACATTCTTTGTGGCTTCCTTCTTCGTTATATAGCCTTTTGCTCCCGCTCTAATGGCACGTTGAGCATAAAGAGATTCCTCATGCATAGACAGGGCTAACATAGGCAAGTCTGGGAAGTGAGCCTTGATGTCTTTCATCAAATCCAAACCGCTCACGTTTTCAAGAGAAATGTCAACCGTTACTACATCGGGTTTCAATTTTTTTATAGCTTTGATTGTCTGATGTATGTCTTTGGCCCAACCACATACTACAATATCTTCTTCCTTATTTATCAGATCAGTAAGCCCTTCTATTACAATGGGATGGTCATCGACAATCAGAACTTTTCTTCTATTCTTGTTGGCTACGTTTTGTCGTACTGCACAAACCATAAGTTCCACCTATCTTGTTATAAATACTCTTCATTTGAGATTACAGGTTACAATCGTTCCCCCATTGTCTCCTTTACGGACCTCCATCAAGCTGTTCATTACCTCAGCTCGATATCTCATAATTCTAAGTCCCATACCGTCCTCGCAGCTCGATCCCGCCGGAAAGTCCACACCGTCATTTTCAATTGTCAATCTTAAGCAACTACGTTCTGCAACCAAACCTATCATTATATTTTTTGCGTGGCCATGCTTGATAGCATTGGTAATAGCCTCTTGAGCAATTCTATATAGATTCGTCGCAACCGAAACATCATTAATTGAGACAGCGTTATCACACTTCAAGGTACACGAAACATCAAATAGTTCTTCCGTATTTGACGCTAGCTCCTGTATTGCTAATGCTAATCCATCTCTATCCAAATCAATGACGTGAAGCCCTTTGGCGAGATTGCGCGTCTGTTCGGCTGCCTGACCAAGACGTGATTTTATCTTCTCAGCATAAGTCATTTCTTCAACCAATGATTTGGTAGCCAACTTCTCTCCAAGTACTTCCATCATAAATGCTATCCCTGTTAGTTGCTGACCTATACTATCGTGTAACTCCTGTCCTATTCGCTGTCGCTCATGCTCAACGATGCTTAATAATTCTTTCTCCAAAAGTTTGCGTCTCTCAATCTCCTTTTGCAGTTGCTCGTTAGCTTTTGTTAGTTCTGTCGTACGGGCTTGCACGAGCTCTTCTAAGTGCTCACGATGTTGCCTCAAATCTTTTTCCATCTGCTTCCGTTCGGTTATATCACGGAATATCTCCAGCTTCGAGATGCTTCCATCCGGATTGCGGATTGGGGTGTCGAGCAGATCATATGTTTTGCCGTTCGCTGGACAGTGCCATTCCCAACGAACGGTAGCACCATTTAAAACGTCCTGACTTATGCACCATGGACATTTATCCATGCGATTATAGAAGTAGTCATAGCACTTTTGTCCGCAAGTCGATCCAAACGCCCTTTTGAGTGCAGGATTGATATATTGTATGTCGTATTGATCACTGGCAATATATACGCCATCTTCCATTGAATCCAGAATGTTGGTCAATTTGTCCTTCTCAAACTGCAAAGCCTCTTCGGCTCTTTTGCGATCGGTGATATCTAAACAATACTCGATCATCTGGACAATATTTCCACCATTGTCAAAAATCGGGAAACCATGAACCTCAACATTTCTTGTATTACCATCTTTATCGTAGTGGATATGCTCGACCGTCACAGGTTTCCTTGTTTTTTTCACCATTTCGAGCGGACACGGATGATCCTTACTTCCACACGGCTCGTTTTTTCTGTGAGTAAGAGCATGACAGGTTTCCGCTCCAATCGTGCCATCCAAGTGAGCGGCGGAGTTTGTCATCTGGATCGTGTAATCCCTAGCGTCTATGACATAGAACGGATGTGTTAAAGACTCCAATACAGTTTCCAAGAACTCACTTCGCCCTAAGATATTTCCTGCTTTTGGCTTATTCGAATCAATGGCTTTCTTAGATTTGGTCCTTGCTTTCTTCATGTTACAAACCACTTGCACGACTGGCCCTGCCAACTCGTTGACAAAGCCTATGTTAAAACGCAATTTTACCCCTCTCTTGACTGCTTGTTATCTATTCTGCCCTGTTGCCCTGCAATATTCCTCATTGTGCAATCTGGAATGGCCGTTGTCAAGTGTACACATACGATTACATGGTTTGCCACCGTTAAAACCAATGCCCCTTTTTGTACAAGCAGATAATTCACGATACTCTTGTATCGTCTCGGATTAGGATATAGTGAGAGCAAAGGATTCACTTGCATCAGTGTTTGACGTTATCAGTGAAGGTATCTCTTGCGATAAATCAATAGCAATCCCGCAAAACTCAACAAAAATAATACCGACGAAATCGTAAATTTTGCCTGCCTGGTCTTGGCCAATGACAGTGACTCGATCATATTATATGTCTCTTTAGTAAGATCTGCATTGGTTCCGATACTCGATGCAAACTCGTTAATCTCTCTCATATTAAAGCTATGAAATGTCTGTCGTAATTGTGATAGCGTTTCACGGCTGTGATGATACATTTTATCCATTGCAAGGTTTTTGTAGCCATGCGCTTCCAGCCAGTCATAGAGTTTGGAGGAATTCTCTAACTGCAATTGAGCGTTAACCATTATATGATAGATATTTGAGACTGCTTCCATCGTTGCAACACGGTGGCAAGTAGCGCAGCGGCCTCCCTCACTGCGGGACTTCACATCGATGATCTCAGGACGGGATTCCTGGATGGCATGAGATCCCCTGCCGTGACAGTATAAACAGGTCGGATTGCCTAATTCCCCGTGAGGTGATCCCAGATGTTTTTCTTTAATATTGGAATGACACTTGCCGCAAAAGTAGCTGACAGCTCGCCCTCGCACAGCACTGGTAAACAGACTTTCGGTTCGCGGTACCAGCAAGAACTCTCTATCACGGTGTAAATGCGAGTGGTTCTTGAAGGCTTCCTCGCTGTCAAATTGGCCCTGTTTGACCGAAGGATCACCCCCATGGCATCCGTCACAGGTGACGTTGTTCCGAAAGTGAATGCTTTGTTTCCATTCCTGCACCACTGCACTGAGCTTTCCAGGCAGGTTCTGATGGCAGGACACACAAGCATTGTCTTTGTAGGTACTGTCATTGGTCGATGCCTCGGCGCATATTTCCGACAGGAATACTAAACAACCGCAACAAAACAATAATCTCAACTTCATACCAATTGATCTCTTTCTTCCGGTTTCAGAGTGCGATGGACAGTTCGTAATTCGGTGATTAAAAAAGCATAGAAAACGGCCAAGGCAAACACCATGACGGCTACAGAATACGCAAAGCTGCGAGTTTCACTATGTGCCCCTTCTGCGGGAATGAGCCCTCCTGCCGGCCACATGGCCCAGATCGTCAGACCCAGAAACAGAATCAGGCCCTCGGTAATCAAGCCTGCCATCAGCTTCACTCGGACAGTTTGATCTTTTCCATTGATGCGCCTTATCAAAAACCAAATGATAATCATCGTCAAAGGCACAAAGAACAGCAAACCCACAAAGTAGCCGGCGGAGGGACCTATGGCCCACGAAAGCCCCTGGCCAAGAACCACAAAGAATATCAGGGCCTGGAAGCATATCAGGATCAGTCCGGTATTTAACAACTTCAGCCACTCAAAGGCGTCGCGCAATCGCACTTTGCGCATCAGGTAGCCGACAGCAACATACACGACAAACCATAGCACGGGCCAGACAAACATCGGATGAATAACGTCACGATAGGGATCGGGCATTTTGCTGCGAAACCATAATAAGACCGCCGCAGGTATAAGAAACACGAGCCATTGCAGCCCAAAAATTGAAAGACCCCCGCGCCATTCATCCTTATTCACCCGGGCTGTCCGCAGCGGATACCAGAAGGGCAGAAGAAACAACAGGATGACAACGACCATTTGAGTAAGAATCCCCAGAGCCTTGCCGCCGATTCCCAGTACTTCCGAAGGCATTAACTTGAGATACTGGTACACGGCAAGGAAATACCACTCCGGACGAATGTGCGGCGGTGTCGTTGTCGGATCAGCGGGATCTTCTTCGTGGGCAATTCCATGGACCCCTAAATATTCCAGGTACGTAGGTAGAACGACCAGAAACATCAGCAATGCAAGAGTGCAGAGCACCACGATAATCATTTTTACGATTTCGTGCGGGAAGAAAGGCTCTAAATGCTCCGGCTTATATTGTTCTCGGTAGTTAACACCCATTTATAAATCTCCCATTTGATCGGATACTCCTGCTACAAAGGGCGTGAGATCCCGGTTCGTCGTATCATAAGAAAATGCAGCACCATCATGAGAACACACAATGCAGGCAGAACCCAGATGTGCATAGCAAAAAAGAATCCCAGTGTCTCGCCGCTGATATTCTGGCCTCGTCTAATCAATACGACGATAAGCTCTCCCAGAAGCGGGACCGCCGAGGGGATTTCAGTTCCCACTTTCGCTCCCCAGTATGAAAGCTGCGTCCACGGCAGCAGATAGCCCGTAAAAGCCATCATCGTCGTGGCCAACAAGAGGACCGAGCCGCTGATCCAGTGCAACTCACGCGGTTTGCGGAAAATTCGCAGGTACACAACGCGCGCCATGTGCAGGAAGACCAGGGCGATCATCATATTGGCGCCCACGGAATGGACCCGCTGAATCAACCAGCCCATCGGGACGTTGCTCTTGATGAATGTCACGCTGTCCCAGGCTCGTTCCGGATCCGGCTTATAGTACATAAGCAACAAAATACCGGTAAAGACCTGGATCATAAAAATCAGGAAGGCCAGCCCTCCAAAGCATCCCGCCCAGCTCAGCGTCATGGGAACCTGCTTTTGGGTAAGATTCTTTTGAACGACCGGAGTCAGATCGAAGCGGTCGTCCAGTTCTTTTCTGATACGCTTTATTAATTCGATTAGTTTGCTCATTGCACTCTACGAGATCACGATCACGTTATTCTTGATTTCAAAGCTGATTTTTTTCAGCGGCACATTGGTAGGGCCTTTGACGACCTGTCCTTTGTCGTCGAAAACGGCTCCGTGGCACGGGCAATGAAAAATGTGCTCGTTCGGGTCCCACTTAACCAGGCAACCCAAATGCGTGCACGCAGAATCGAAGACTTTGGGCTGCCGCTCCGTAAATATCAATGCAATTTGTGTACCCTGCCGGTCGAAAAACAATGCCTGGTCCTCACTCAAATCAGCAATGGGAACTTCGATTTTTCTGGCTGTGTTGATTCGCTTCGGCAGGCGAAAAAATGAAAAAACCGGAAATGCGACAATGCACGCCGCGATACCGGTCATCATGGCAAAACAAACATGGAAAAACCCCCGCCTGTTCTTCCGTGCCGAGACGGGTGCCGGCGAATTCGCTTTGGGGCAAGCGTAAGCGTTAGCTCTTTGATTATCCTGGTTATTGTTCATTTCAAGGCCCTTTCATTATATGTATGAAAACCCGGGTGTGTCAATTCACGCCTGTTTCAAGCAACCGTTTGGCTGCCTTTTTGTAGTAATTTAGTGCATGGTCAGTTTCTCCTTGCGCTTCGCTAACCATACCCATGAGATAATTGGCTTCAGGATGATCAGGATTCTTGGTCAGAATCCGTTGTAGTCTCATTTTGCTCTCTGCGATACCATTTCCACCCTGCATGATCTCGATCTGTGACATGACAAGATTTGCCTCTACGTCTTCGGCATTGTTCTGTAGCATCTTCTGCAACTCTTCGAGGGCGTCCGGGAGCAGGTTTAATTTTATCAGACATCTTGTCACACCGATCCTTGCCTCGGCGTATGTATTGTCAAGCTCCAGCGCTTCACGATACCGTTTCAGGGCAAGTGCGGTATAGTTTCTTCTCGCCAATTGCCTGGCCAGACTGGTAAGTCTATGAGCACGCTTGACGGATTCTTGTTGAGCAACGTTTTGCTGTGACGCAGATCGGGAAGATTCAAACTGTTGTCGCGTAATACGTTCTGTAGCCAGAAGGATCGCGTCCTCAACCATATCGGCAAACGAGAGTGGAACGCCGGATAAGGCCAGATCGACCCTGCCCTGCTTGTCTATCACAACTATGCTTGGCAAAACCGTAATACCGTAATCACCGAAAGCCTTAAGGTTCGTGTCCAGCAGTATTTCAACACCGATCTTATCTTTTCCACTAAGTTGAGCCGTCTGCTGCTGGTCTGGTGTGTGCGATATGATCAAAAAGACGCTTAAGTCGGCTTCAGTCAGGCCTATGGTGTCAACTATTTCTTTTAATTTTACCAGGGATTCGGGTGTTTGTTGGTTGTAAGGTTCTCCGAAGATAAGAATGGTGGGTCGATCAAGCTTCTGCAGATCCACGTTCTCTAACGGGGAGGCCAGCCTCGGCAAGACAAGCTCCGGCGCCTTATCGAACTGATTAAGCTGAGAAAGGACGCGAACGGATGAGTTTGCATTCGTGATGAACAACAGGATCAGGAACGCATAGGATTTAATATTGCTCACAAAATATTGCATGGTCAATTTCCTGAATTTAATGGTTTTCCAACCTTGGCGAATACCTTTAATTTAATCCTCGGGCACTGAGCCGTCCAAAGGTTCTGCCAAAGGTATTGTTTTTGTTCGATCATATTCTCTGGCTTTATGGCAGGCCGATTCGCATCTGCCGCCGTTGTCTTTCAGCTCGAACCCGAGTTTATATTGCCATTGCCCATACGGAACCGTTTCACTGATATGGGCAAAATTCTTGCTTGCATGAACGGCATGACAGGCCCTGCAAGTACGACCGCGCTTCTCTCTATTGACGTGTACGTAGTGCAGATTAAGATCGCCGTCTCTGAACTGAGTCACTCCCAGCCCGCTTTTGAAGGTGACCAGCTCGCTTCTATGGCACTTGAAACACAATTTATAAATGTCCGGGTTAAACGGTGCATAAAACAGCTCCGGATAGGCTTCTCTCAAGAGATTAAAATTAGAAGATGCATGAGGATCGTGGCAGGCTGAGCAATCTGCCTCTCTGATCGGGCCGTGATGATTGGGATTCTCTTTCAACAGCTTTGCCATATCTTTAAGTTTCCTGCCGTCTTTGAGTGTGATTTCTTTGTCGTGACAGCTAAGACATGTGTCAAGTGAAGACTTCTTCAGAAGCTTTGGAAAAACTGAAGAGTGTCCGTAATGACAGGTTTCGCATTGCTGTTGCTCGTTCAGCGGGCTGTGGACAACGCTGCTTTGCTCGATATGCTCTTCAATTTCCTTATGACAGGTGACACACAGCTTTCGCGGCTCGGCCAGAATATGGTCGGGCAGATCGGAACTGTGCGGGTCATGGCACAGAACACAATCGCCGTCCAGCGGCGGATGAAAATGGCGAGCTTGTTTGTCATAGTCGATTTTTTCTTTGTGGCAGGTTATGCAAAGTTCATTCCCCTGGGCGACAAGCAGCTTCGGCTTCCATGAGGAGTGCGGCTCGTGGCATAAGATACATGCTCCCATGGCTACGGGACCGTGCATGTTCTGTTTTTTCATAAAGCTGTCATCTGCGTGACAAATCAAACACAAATCCTGAGATGGATCGGCCCGCAAAGTGAACTGAAAATCACTTTGGTGCGGGTCGTGGCAGCCTACACAATTGCCGTCCGCAACCGGTTGGTGGACATAATTTCTTGTCTCCAAAACGTGGCATGTCTGACACAATTCTTCTATTTTATGACTCAGTTGAAATTCATGTAAACCGGGCTTTAACTGCGTATGACAGGGATTACAGTCGCCTGCACCGACGGGACCGTGAACAACGGCCTTGCTCTGCAGGTTGGCGTGGCAATCGTAATCAAGACATGTCTTGTTTTGCATGTCGATCACCGAAGGGCTTTTGGTGGTGGCAAATAGCGAAATAACAAGAATATTAAAAACACTACGCATCATTCTGCGCGCCCAACAATTGATGAGAAATTCTCTACATTATCAATTTACAAATTCCGATTTTAAGTCAGCAATCAGCATCTCTTAATCATTTTTCACTCACTCGGCGTGTAAGGAATCGGCCCGAACAAGGACGTCCATCGCATCGGCCGGAGTCTTTGCTTCAAACAACTGATTTCTTAGCTCGGGGTTTGTCCCAAGACGTGCAATCCCGGCAAGTGTGCGAACGTGCCTCTGGAAAGCCCCCTGTGGAATAAGCAACAGGATAATCAACTTTGCGGGCTGCCCATCGTGCGACTCGAAGGGTATGCCCGTCCGGGAAGTACCAAGGGCGGCTATGACGTCCTGAACGCAGTTTGCCACAGCATGAGGTACGGCGATGCCATGCTCGAGGCCGGTGCTGAGGGACCGTTCGCGATCAAATACGCCTTCTATGATCTCGTTTCTGTCTGTCAGTCGCAACTCGTGCGCGGAAATAAGAAGATCAACCAGCTCCTGGATTGCCTCCCATTTGGTCGTTGCATCCAGATCTATTTTGATAATATCTTCTCTCAGTATTTCGGTTAAACGCACAATCTTACCTCACATTTACGTTTGCCCCGAAGAAACATCTTCGTACTCGCCGAGTCCTTCGTTTTTGCTTCGGGTCTTCTTCCGCTTCAGCCTTTTAAGCCTGAATGTGTCTTCGCGCTCTCGCTGATCAAGCGTATCACGGATAAAGCCGATCTGCTCTCGCAGGCCCGGCAGCAGACGCTGCTCGAGGGCATTAACCCGGCGAGATGTTTTCCTGATATGCTCGGCCAGCACGGCAAGCTTATGCTCTACCGGAGCTACGTGAATCGCATGTTCGATGACCTGCTCGAATCGCTCTGCAGTTTCATCGATTCGAGCGCTGACCGTATATGACGTATAGCCGCGAGATTCGGAGGCGCGAACCGAATAGTCGCTCGTTACATCGATCACACTGGCGCCCCAGATATTCCGCTTCTTCAACTCTACCGTCACGGGCCGGTGCGTTGCGGAGGATACCGAGGAAAGTGTTTCGGTCCCATCGACTGCGATGGCAGTTAACAAAGACTGAACGGCTTTGATTACGGCCGAGCGCATCTTGTCTCGTTCCGACGAGAAATCTTTGAGTTCCTTTAGAAATTCCCTTATGAGCACCTCCCGTTTGGATCGGAGCATCTGTGCACCCTGCTCGGCCAGGCGGACCTGTGCACGCCGGGTAAGCAATTCCGTTCGTGTCGGACTTACCTGTTCCATCGACTACCGTTCCAGGTTCCCATTTTGCGATTTTTTTGTAAAATGGGGTCCCTATCAATAAAAAGGTGTCTTAACGCCATCTTCCATCAACTCTGAAAAGTACCTGCTTATCAGTTCCTTATTAATCCTGCGGAGTTCAGATTTCGGTATAATTCCCAGTATCTTCCAGCCGATGTCCAGCGTCTCAGCGATGGATCTTTCCTGATCCGCCTGGTGAATCATCTGCTGTTCGAACAAGTCGGCAAATCGCAGAAACTTTCTGTCGAGGTCGCTGAGCGCTTCTTCGCCGACAATTGCGGTCAGCCGCCTGATTTCCTGCCCTTCAGCATAACATGAATAAAGCTGATTGGCAAGCTCCCGGTGATCCTCGCGTGTGGACCCGGCCCCTATTCCGTTATTCATAAGTCTCGAAAGCGACTTGAGAACATCGACCGGCGGGAAAATGCCTCGTCGATGCAACTGGCGGGAAAGCACTATCTGTCCTTCGGTGATATAGCCCGTAAGGTCCGGTATGGGATGGGTGATATCATCATCCGGCATGGTGAGAATGGGAAGCAACGTAACCGAACCGTTCAATCCTTTTATGCTTCCCGCCCGCTCGTAAAGTGTTGCTAAGTCCGTGTACATGTAACCTGGATATCCTCGCCGTCCGGGAATTTCTTCCCTTGCTGTCGCCACTTCGCGCAGCGCTTCGCAGTAGTTCGTCAAGTCGGTAAGGAGCACAAGAACGTGAAAGCCCCGCTTAAAAGCGAGATATTCTGCGGTTGTCAATGCAAATCGCGGTGTCAGGAGTCGCTCTATCGTCGGATCGCTCGCCAGGTTCATGAACGTAACGCACCTGTTTCGGGCTCCGGTTCTTTCGAATTCCGATAGGAAAAAGGAGGCCTCGCGTTTGGTTATTCCTATGGCCCCAAAGACAACCACAAACCGCACGTCTTCCCCAATAGCTTTGGATTGCCTTAGTATCTGGGCGGCGATCTCGTTAGCCGGCAGGCCGGAACCGGAGAAAATCGGAAGCTTTTGTCCACGGACAAGCGTGTTGAAACCATCGATGGCCGATATGCCGGTCTGAAGAAAATCTCTGGGCCGTTCTCTCGAAACGGGATTTATTGGGGTGCCCGATATGGGCAGCGACTCATCCGCGACAATTGGAACCAGACCGTCGGTAGGTTTTCCCGAACCGCTGAAAACTCTTCCTATCAGCGCTTCGGAGACCCCGAATCTCACCTCCCTATCCACCAGCGATACACGCGTATTAACAACGTCAAGCCCCATGGTCTGTTCGAAAACCTGAACGACGGCAATCGTATCCGAGACCTCAATTACCTGCCCGCCGCATTTTTCCCCGTCCGGCGCTGTGATCTCAACGAGGGCCGAATAAGGAAGGTCCGAGGCACTCCTGAGATAAAGAAGCGGACCGGCGATGCGAGTTACACCGCTGTAATGTTTCTTCATTAATTCTTTTGATTTCATGATTTGTTCTCACTCAACGACAAACTTCCAAAGGAATCGGTAAGTTGTTTTTCAAGAGCCTCGCACCGACGGTCACATCGATCTTCCGCAACTTCGCGCAACCGCGAGACATCCTCGCGGACGGGCAGTGCGAGCATTTCGTCCAAGTCACATCCTTTTGAAAGTGCATCGGTGCACTTCGAATAGAAAGCCAGAAGTATCTCCAGCATTTTATGTTGTTTGTGAACGGAACATGAAGCATCATACTCCGACATTGCATTTTGTTGAAGAAAACAATCGCGGAGCATCCTGCTGGTTTCCAGAACCAGGCGGTCCTGCGGAGGAAGGGCATCGGGCCCGACCAACTGGACCATCTCCTGCAGTTCAGCATCTTTCTGGAGAATTTCGAGCAGTGTCTCCCGAAGCCCGGACCAGGCTTGATCGACGTTCTTCGAGAACCAGCCTCGGAGCGTTTCGACGTAGAGGGTATAGCTGCGATGCCAGTTGATCGCCGGATAGTGTCTTCTGCGGGCAAGTGAGGCATCCAATGCCCATAAAGCACCTGTTACACGTATTGTGCTCTGCGTGACGGGTTCTGAAAAGTCGCCACCGGGGGGAGAGACTGCTCCGACGATTGTTAGCGATCCCGTTCGCTCTTCTTTACCGAGACATTGTACCTTTCCGGCGCGTTCGTAGAACGATGCAAGCCGAGAAGCAAGATAGGTAGGATAGCCTTCTTCTCCCGGCATCTCTTCGAGCCTGGAGGATATTTCCCGCAGGGCTTCGGCCCATCGAGAGGTTGAATCGACCATGACCGCGACAGAATGGCCCATATCCCTGAAATACTCCGCCATTGTGACCCCGACGTAGGACGATGCCTCGCGTGCCGCAACGGGCATATTGGAGGTGTTCACAATCAGCACGGTTCTGTCCATTAGTTTTCCGCCCGTTCGAGGGTCGCTGAGTAAAGGAAACTCCGAGAGCACATCGGCCATTTCGTTGCCCCTTTCTCCACAGCCAACGTAAACGATTATCTCTGCGGCGGAGAATTTTGCCAAAGACTGCTCCAGCACGGTTTTGCCGGTGCCGAACCCGCCCGGCAGACACGCCGTTCCGCCCAGCGCTATGGGAAACAGGCAGTCCAGGACCCGCTGACCGGTAATAAATGGCTCAGTACAGTCGAGCTTGTTCTTCGATGGGCGGGGCGTCTTTGCCGGCCATTGCTGGGCCAGGCACAGCGATCGGCCGTCGTCCAATGTACAGACTGTATCGAGCACTGTAAATTCTCCCTTGTTGATTTTGGCTATAGTACCTTCGACTGCGGGAGGGATCATGATAGTATGAGTGAAAGTACTTGTTTCGGTCACTTGGCCGATACTGTCTCCGGGTTCGACTTTCTGCCCGACCTTGACATCCGGCTCGAAGAGCCAGCTTCTCTCGGTATCGAGAGGTTCCGCCGCCAGTCCGCGGGAGATAAAATCACCGCCTGATTTACGTAGCATTTCCAGAGGTCGCTGAACTCCGTCAAAGACGTTTCCAAGGAGTCCCGGTCCCAGAGTGACTAACAGTGGGTGTCCGGTTCCCACTACAGGCTCGCCTATGGATATCCCGGAGGTATCCTCGTAGGTCTGTATAAACGCCGTATCTCCATCCAGACGTATAATCTCCCCCATAAGCCCGGCGGCGCCAACCTTAACAATCTCATACATACGTGAGCCGCTCATGGAACGGGCAATAACTGCAGGCCCGGAAACTTTTATGATGGCACCATTAACACTTTTCCTGGAACTTGCCATTTTTTTGAACCTCACAATTTTATATTAAGCTGATAGCCAATAGCAAGCCGTATAAGACGGGCCACATAGTCATCCTGCGGCAGCCTTTCGGTATCGCGCCAGCGAAGCTCGCCGTCGATGGATACAAGCATGGGCCCGTTGCCCCGGGACAGGGCCGTTTTAACCTGCTTGTCGAGTCCGGATGACAACTTTTCGTCCATGATGACAATACCGTATTGACCACCTGAGATTATCTTTGCCAAAGCCTGGGAGGCCTGTTTTGCATCGGAGACCGTGCAGGTCTCGAGGCCTGCAAGTGCAAAACCTCTGGCGAGTTCTTTTTCACTAATTGCTAATACCTTCAACAAGGAAAAGCTCCTCTCTTATGGCAGGTGCGGGCTTGCCGAATGAGTTATCTCTCAGGAGTATTCTGAGATTTATAAATTCGTTGTATTTCCTCCATACATAGCCCATTGGTACACCGATTCCGAGCGGGTCCGCTCTGAACATTTTGCAGCCGGTTTCAACGATCTCGATATCGAGGAATCGTTCCATGACGGCCAGCCTTCGGGACTCACCAAACGCCAGAATGCCTCTGTCTATCGCGCGTCTGAAATATGTATCAGCCAGAATTTCAAAGCTCATTTCAAGAGAAGAGCTTTTCTCGACCTCCGAAAGCATTCGAGCAGTAATACGGCCGCCGGGAATAGGTACAATGCGGTCAGGACGACGGCCGGATTGAACCTGTGAAACGGCCCACAAGACATTCTTGACATTGAGCAGGTCTATCTGGTTTCGAATGTGGTTCCTCATCAGGTTGTGGTCCTCGTCTTCGACAGTAAGATTATCCAGTGCCCATTCGAAGAAAATTCGCATGAATCTGGGTTCCATGAAAGCACAATTAAATTGGCCGGAATATTTTCGTATGACTTTCTGTAGCTCGAAGGTGAACGGGAAGTTCCACGCCGTTAGAGCATCGATTACGGTTTTGACATTGTCTTCTGCTGCAAGTTCTTCCAATTCCACATCGCCTAACTCGCCAGCAGGAAAGACAGCGGTAAGTATCTCTTCCGGCAACAGTTCCGCGGCCTTACCTCGTATAATGGCAATGATATTCTGCGTGTCCCACATGCGGAATTGAATGTTCAGCAGTTGGCGCGGCTTGGGAGCAGCTAAAGCGCGGATCTTCTCGAATGTGTCGAACAGGTTGCGGCGCAGGCCCCACTCGATACCTGAGACGCTTCGGTCACGCTCCAATGCTTCCCTAATGTGAGTGCTGTAGGACGAACTCAGGAGCGCATCGACCAATGGGGCAGTACCCTGGCTTACCAGTATCTGCTCATAGAATTCCCTGGCCAGCAGATTACTGTGCATTCCCTTGATCCGAGCGTTCAAATAGTCGTACTCGCTCATTTACTCTCTTCTCCTGAAGTTTCGCCGTCAAACAGAAGCTCAATCAGTTCCCGTTTCATTACCCCTTGAGCCATTTCCATTCGGGTTTCAATGCTGTTGTCGATAGATTGTGAGCCTCCATCGGTCTCGACAATGAAAGTTCCTTTCGGACCATCACAGACCACTACTGAGATTGACGCAGGTAAATCCCCTAACAGCGATTTGGCCAGCGACAGATCGGCCTTGGAGATTCGAAGACGCATATCATCGCAGTTTACTCTGTCGATGGCTTCCTGGACGAGCCGTTTGAAGATATCTTTGTATGTCTCGGTATCGTACAGTATGGCGATCTGCCCGCTCGCGAGTTCAAAAACCTCCCTGAGAGCCTCATTCTTCACTTCAATGAGTCGGTCGCGGATTTCGAGCTGTGCTTTACCCACAATACATTCGGATTCCATGCGGAGCTGGTTATCAAGCCCGGCGAGCGCCTCGTCGTGGAACTGCTTAATCTGAGCTTCTGTACTTTCAGTGATTTTAGCAATTTCCAGCTCGGCCTGCGCGCGTACTTCGGCCTTTTCAGCGTCTGCCGTCTCTTTAATCGCAGCTAACAATTGCCTGACATCATCCCGCATCTCTTTCAATCCTTTCTTATGTGAACAGCAGGACGACCGCAACGACAAATCCCAGTATAACCATTGTTTCCGGAATGGCCACTAAGAGAATAACTGTGCCGGACAGTTCCGGCTTCTCAGCCAGCGTGCCGCAGCCGGCGGCTCCGATTCGACTTTGGGCCATTGCCGTAGCCAGGGCACAAAGGCCAACTGCCAGGGCCGCCGCAACGGCTATTAATCCCAGGGCAAAGTCACTTTTTACGCCCTCGGTTGTTTGGCTGTCCGACTTCTGCTCGGCAGCTTGGCAATAAGTTGAGCAGAAAAGCAACAAACAAATCGCTATTATCACTCTTGCCCGTTTGACAAAACTCATAACATTTCTCCTTTCGTTCTGAATGGACAGTAGACTCTTCCACCCGTAGAGTAGAATTTTGAAAAGAATTCAACATAATGCAAACGCAGTCCTTGTATGGTCGGATCGACAATTCCCAACACTAAGTTCAGCGCATGAAAAAGTATGACGACGAGGGCCGCCAAGACAATGTTTCCAATGGCCCCGCCGAAACGATTGGCCAGCATGGCAAGGACCGCCGAAGCCATTCCTATCGCCATGATTCGAGCGTACGAAAGAACGTTTCCTACCGTGCTTAACAATTCCAGAGGCAGAATCATACCGTGCATGGGGTGGTTAATCATGGAGACTGCCATCAGAATGAAGAAGGCAAGAAGTGCTCCGATTCCAACCGTGGAAAAAGCTTCAGGCAGCAGGCGCGCAAGCCTTGCCACGATGAAGAAAAGGCCAACGAGTCCCACTATTCGCGCCAAACAATCGATGGCCTTGCTCTTTTCGCCCGTTCTGCGCGCGTTGAATATGCCGAGCACGAGCCCGCACAAAGTATGCGCGATGCCTACGGCCACCGCCAGCAAAAGATAGCCCAGCAGTGCTCCTGTTTTATCGGGGCCATCCAGCGCGAGCCGTTCTCTCCAGAGGGGTCTAAGCCCCAGATGATGCCCGAAGGTTCCGAAGAACTCGCCAAAGACAAAGCCGAAGATGATAGTATAGAACGCACACCAAGCCAGAACTGTGCCGAGTGCACGAGCCAAGTTGCCGGAGCGTTGCCGAAATCGTAGAAAGAGCGCCCCGGCCGTGAGAAGCAGCCCGTAACCGATATCTGCAAGCATAAGTCCGAACATCGGAGGGAAGAATGCTGCAACATAAGATGTGGGATCAATAGTTCCATAACGCGGAAGGGGGAACAATGCAAGCAATTGCTCGAATGGCCGAACAGGACTGGCGTTTGACAGGCGAACCGGTGGAGTATTGACTGTCTCACGCGAATGAAGTTTCTGAACGACTATGGGCCACTGGGATATTGACTGGATCCGGGTCGAAAGTGTTTCGATATGTGTGGTGGGAACCCAGCCATGAATTATGAACGTGTAGTCCGTCTGTGCAAAACTGGCGATGGCATTAAATCTGCTGAGTCGATCATCACAAACGGCTTTAAGCGCCAATAGAAGTGAAGCCCTCGTGGTGAAAAACTCCTGCATTTGGCCTGAAAGCTTCCGTTGCTCAGCCCTGAGTTTTGAAAGGTCGTTGCGGACGGTAATAAGAGCTTCCTCGAACGGCTTGTCCCTGAGCTGCCGTGGCCCGTGTATTTCGCTGATTCCCGCTTCGGAGATGAAATGTCGCACGTCAGAAGCGTACCGTTTATTGAAACCGACAAGGGCGGCGAGGCGACCGCCTTTGAGCTGGGCACCGAGAAATCGACACTGTCCCGAGGTAAGCTTATGAATATGTTCTTTCAGCAATGTCCTGGCGCTAAGGTTTTTTCGCTCGAAGATCACGCCTACGAGCTCGTAATCTCCGGGCAATTCGCTGCTTTCGACTAATGGAGCCAGCGCCTCGGCAAGTTCCTCGTATACGGCCAGAACCCTGACGTCATCGTCGAGGTTCCTTCTACGCCTCATAAAAGACCGAACCTGAGCGTGCACTTTTCTGGCCGTTGTCACTACCCCGATATCGTCACTCTTGGTCCACTGCCGGTACTGTGAAGCAAATTCTTCGGAGTTTCTCAGTCTCGAAACGAGCAGCTTCGGGATATGGGCAATACCGTCTTCCGTCAGCAGCTTGGAGAGTTCTTCGTATGTCTGACTTTGCCGCACCTGCTCTTCAGAAAGGTGTATCTTACGAAGAAACACAGTCTTGCTTTCACCGGCAATAGGAATCTCTTCGATGTGCATCACCCCGGTCTGCTGCAACGTATCAAGGACAGAATCAAAGACCTTTTTGGGGCCGATGATTTCGACGAAACTCATGGCCTCTATCACGTTTCATCCCCCACGGCAATTACTGCATCTACTACTCTTTGAACGGCCCGGGCCATATTCCTCTTTACCTTTTGCTGCAAATGTGCTCTGCGTTTTTCCGAAGACCGGCTGATTTGCTCTGCCTGCTTCTGCAGCTCTGCCAGCCCATCCTTTCGTCTCTGTTCCACGAGTTCCGAGATGCTAAGTCGGCCTTCCTGGACGTGCTGTTCCGCTTGTTTCTCGGCTTGACTGATCTGATTCTCTGCTTCGTGCCGAACCTGTTTCAGCTCTGTCCTAAGTTGCTGCTCCTGCCTCTCTATGACCGGAATGAGTGAAGCCTGACGTTCGTCTTGTGTGTCTTTACCTTTAGTTGCCGACACTCATCTCTCCTTTTCTGCCCGGCAGATCTCTTCTGGAACCGCTCTTATAAAGTGTTACATGGTTGTTCGCCTTAGCATTAGTTAAGCCGAGGCTGGCGTAACCTTCCTTAAGAAATCCCACTACAGAGCTTGCCGAAATGGCACATACCACACTACTCTGTGGTTGGTCAACTATGTTACCTCCCTTCCCAAATTCAATAATAAACGATAGGAACAGGGATGTCAATCAGGTAAAAGCTGATTTTATTGTAGTCATAGACACTACTATACATCAGATATACATCAGATGATAGACTATAAACCGCCGCCAGAGTCTAAGATTAGATAGAAATACTGAAATTTCATACCATCATAAGAATGTGGAGCCGCTTGTCGAGATCATATCGTCACTCAAAACTACTCTAACAGAGATTGTGATGGTCTCAACAAGAGCATTGTCCTTGCTCCTAATAACAAGTAGTGCTATTCTATTGAGCAATAGTCAATGTTCAAAGATGAAACAGAATTACGAAAAGTTATAGACCATTTGGTGGCAAGCATGATTGCCACAAATGTGGCAAGGAAGAAGTTCTATGGCGTCAAAAACAAAGAGGACTGGTGAACTCTCTTAAGCTGCCCTTATACTATATTGAGTGTTCTATTTCTTTCGAGAAAGCCTACTGTGCCAGGGCTGCGATTTACTATGGGCTTACTACCCGGTTGTAGATACGGACATCGTCGATCAGGCCGGAAAAGAAGCTGCCGGAAGCATAGTCCTTTCCAACACCGATATATAGACCCATCAGAGAACCTACGAGGCTGGATTGTATTTCTTCGGCGGCTACTACACCATCAACCCAGAGCGTTCTGTGAGAACCATCCCACACAAAACCGATCCTATGCCAGGTATCGTCGGTTATGACAGTCTGCGACCACAAGGGACCGCTGTTGCGACCGGGACCGGCAAGCTCTGTCATCAAGTTGCCCTCAGCATCCATTGCAAGCCAATTGCCACCGCCCGGTTGCGAAATGATCACCTGGCCGGGTGCGCCGCCCTTAATCCATACAACTACGCTGAAAGGGTTGTCCGCTGAATTTATGCCGGTGCCGCTGATGATACAATCGTCTATCCCATCCAATTCAAGTGCTCCACCAATCATACCCCCGGCCGGTTGCCAGATAGCACCGCCGACAACAAAATCGTCGTTACCAATGACATTCTCGTGAGCAGTCATGCCTTCTATCTCGTCCAATGCCCAGTGTGCCGCAAGTGTTGGGTCATTTACATCCTTGAACAGGTTATCCGAAAGCATGACAAGGTCTTGAACATCCACAATACCGTCACCCCATGGTTCTGGGGCGATATCATAAAGTTCATTGTCTGTATGCCAGTGATCGATCAGGATGGATACGTCTGCACTGTTGATAATTCCATCCCCATTAAAGTCAGGTGGAGTGTTACCGAGTCCGGTGTCGTATTCCCACACGGTCGAGAGATGAACGCTGTAGGGGTAAGATGATGATGAACCGCCAATGATGTATATCTTATCGCCCATAGCACTGACACCCATACCGAGCATTTGGATTGGCATATCGTCTTCTTCTGTCCAGGTATCAGTTGCTGGATCATACCGGAAAACTTCAGGAAAAGGCTTACCGCCTCTTCTGATATTTCCTCCAAAGGCATAGATCTTCCCATTCACCACAGCGGACTGTAACCAGAAAGATCTTGGCGTTGGCATATCTGCTTTCTTCGTCCAGGTGTCTGTTACCGGATCGTACACTTCAACCGTTGAAAAGGCTGCCCAAGCAGTTTCTGGTACCCCACCAAATGCGTATATCTTCCCATTAACAACATTGGTGGCCATAAATTCTCTTGCGGTTGGCATGTCAGCTTTCGTAGTCCACGTGTCCGTCGCCGGATCGTACTCTTCTACGGTCGTTATCTCGAGTCCGCCCCCGCCCCTGTCACCTCCGATAGCATAGATTTTTCCATTCACCGCACTGGTGGCTAAAGCATTTCTTGCAGTTGGCATATCAGCCTTTTGCGTCCAGATGTCTGTAACTGGATCATATTCTTCTACAGTGGCCAGCATAGTTCCACCCCAGAAGTTTGAACCGCCGAAGACATAGATCTTCCCGTTAGCCACACTGCTGGCATGCATAACCCTTGGTGTTGGCATTTCAGCTTTCTCTGTCCATGTATCTGTGACCGGATCATATTCTTCTACCTTTTGGGAGCTGTTAACACTTCCAATAGCATAGATTTTCCCGTTCACTACATTTGTGGATAAGCCCCATCTGGCCGTTGGCATGTCGGCCTTCTGCGTCCAGGTGGCGGCTTGTGTACTCCCTGCCCAAGTCAGAACAATTACCGTAACCAAACCAATTATGACAAATGTGGTTTTGAAATTCTTATATCTATTATTCGTTTTCATTTTTTGTTACTCCTTTAAATGAGTTTTTTCGGTTGTAACTATTGGCATCTCATTTGTCCCTTCTTCCCCGTCCCGACAGATGGCTATCGGGACGGGGTAAAGGGATATCGTTAGTGATTATTTTCTATTTGAAGACCTTCACCACATCGGATTGAATCGAAGTGGGATCTGCACCTTCTGCAATAAACTCTACAAAGTGTGTATTAATGGCGTAGATACAGTTGCCATATCCTATGATCGTAGTCGGTATCGAAAAATCATTGCTCACGAGATTCTTGACAAACGTACCCTGAGTCAGATCTTCCGATAGCTCCACCACGGCAATCTTTTGCGTGAAGTTCTGCATAATGTAAAGTGTTCGAACATCCATATAGAGACCATCACCATCCGGGAACAACTGTTCATCTCCCTGGATAGCTACAGGAGATGCGGCTCCGGTTTCGGTATCCACCAGGTAAAGAACGCCTGTGGCAATATTGACTATAACCAGTTGTTTGCCGTCAAAATCACCTACGAGACCATTGGCATTGAAATCGTTGGGATCCATCTCGAAGCCAGTCATTTCGATCTTCTCAAAATTAGATGAGAAAACCTTCCCATCATTTTCAAGGGGTATCTTATACAGAGTAGTACTGACGGAATCGGTACAATATACTGCTTTGTCCGTAACCAGCACATCATTTGCTACTATGTTGTCGCCGAAAATAATCTCTCCTAATAATCGTCCGCTGGTGGCGGCGTAAACTTTGACTCCCTGTTCCCACCAGGGACCAGCAAAACCCGATGAGAATCCAGTGGCGGCATAAAGATAATCAGTACGCGCGTCATAGGACAAACCAGATAGCGGTTTTCCTGTAGGCGGCACAAGAATCTGGCCTTCTCCGGTCAGTAGATTGCCCTTGTAAATGGCTCCGGCGTTTGTGAGATTACCCGACCAGGAATTGCCACCAACAAAGAAATCCGTATCCCTGCCCAACTCTATTCCTTCTGGTTCCATTCCGGCAGTAATTGGAATCAGATCCGGCCAGATGACTCGTTCTGTTTGGTCTATCTCATGGGCGATTGCAATTGTGCTGAGAGTTACTGTGAGTGTGATCGCCGCTGCAAGCAACAGGACACTCTGATGTAAACGGTTTGTATTTGTACTGTTCATGATTCTATTCTCCATTCTTGTTTTTGTCCTCGGTTTGCTATATAATTAAAAAGCTCTCGGCTTGGGCGCGCAAACCATCCGCCCGGGTCAGGACTGGTCGGTGAGTCGTTTGCTCGGCAGCTGTTGCTCACCGGCCACTTTTTTTATTCTTTTCAAGACTAAGATTGTCCTATTTACGAGAGCTACAAATGCAGTATCTTTTTTGCAGAGTTCACCTCCTTTCTTTTGACCGCTGCCCGGCCTCAATAATGTTGATGCTCTTCCACGAAGGTGCTCTAAGGAAAGAGGCCCTATGTTCATTGTCGATCGCACAGATCATGTTGCCATCCGGTGAGAATTGCACCGATGTCAGCGTCCGCGTAACGTCAGCGTCTAATCGGGCGATTTCCTGCCTGGTTGAGACATCCCACAATCTTAGCGCCCCTTTGCCGCTACTGCCCGAAACCAAACGCCGACCATCCGGCGAAAAGGCTACACTGTTAAATTCTCTGGGACCACGTATTCGGCCTGTGGACTGACGGGTTTTCCAGTCCCAGAGGCTGATGAAATCTCCTTCTGCGATTGAGGCCAGCAAGGGTTCAGTTGGTGAAACTGCGAATTCGTTATTAAAACCTCTTGATTTGACATCAATCCGTGCTAATTCCTTCGATTGCGAAAGGTCCCACCAAACCAAATCACTGTCGTTGCTCACGCACAGAAGGATATTCGACTTTTGTGGAATAGCGTAGCGGGCTTTCTCGAAATACTTAAAATTAAGTCCGCTCTCTACCCTGGATATCAATTGCCAGGTGTCGATGTTCCACTGAGAAATTCTATTTCCAAACTCCACGGCAACCAAAGATGTGCCGTCAGTCGAAAATCCAACCGGGTGAATCTTTCCTGATATAGCCTTTCGGTGAGCAACGACTTGAAGGTCTTCCGTATCCAACACCCACAATTCTCCTGACACGGTTCCCGCAATCAATTGGCCCCCATCGGGAGACAGAATGAGCATACTACCAGACCCGAGTTCGACAGATGATGAGTACTTTTTGGTGAATGTATTTGCGTCCCAAATGCCGGCCGAACCATTCTTGTCGATGGCGTAGAAAAACCGGATGTCTGCTGAAAAAACCACTTTCCTGACCGGTTCAGCCAACAGGTGCTCTCTAAAAGGCGACAGCGGTGCATTCAGGTCCCATTCCAGAATCTGTCCATCTTCGCCTGCGCTGACAGCCCTGGACGCGTCGGATGTCAGTGAAACAGAATGCACACCAGATTGATGCCCTCTTAATACTCTGGTGGTGACCCGGCGCTGCATATCCCAAACACGAAGTGTTTGATCGGCGCTGGCGCTTATTAGCTGTTTACCATCGGGCGTAAACGTTAATGAGGTCACCCAGGCACTGTGGCCTTTCAGCGGCGGTTCCTGTTCCCATGAGGTGGTATTTAACAGTCCAATCTCGGTCATCTCAAATCCGGAGCCGATGGCCACATAACGTGAATCAGGCGATATAGCTAAGCGAGTATCCTCGTCTCGAGCCGGCTGCTGATGCACGATGTGACCAGTAACCACGTCGACGATCTTCAGTTCGTCCACCCCGCCTATGGCCAAACGGCGGCCGTCTGGAAAAAAGGCAATATCATGACGGCCCCACCAGCTACTCCGAACGGGCCACTGATGGATAATGGCCTGCCGGCGCCAATCCCAAAGAACGGCCCCGGAGTGTGCAAATATGGCAAGCGTCTTGTCATCAGGCGAAAACGACAAAGAAGAAAATGCCCCTGACGGAATCATTGTTTCCAATTTCCACGTGTCGGCATCATAAATGTGGATTTCATGTACGTCATTCACGCTGTCACAATGTAGAGCCAGATATTTGCCTGAATTCGAGAACGCAAATCCACGCGCCGACCCGCCGGGAAGGTGAACGTCCTTCAGTTCCTTTCTGGTCTGGAAATTCCACAAGCGCCGCCTATGAGGGTAAAGCGTAGGGCCCGTTTGGAATCCGCTGGTTACCATATATCGTTGATCAGGGCTGATTCGCAACGCAAACACCCTACCCATGTCCGCCGGAGTATCCCAGGTGAAAACGGCGTCACTTTGGGACTGCGCCCAGGCGTACCGCCACTCCCAACCACGGAAGTCCGGTTCTCCAGGCTTTGGAACATGTTGACGAACGCTCTCCTGAACGCGACCGAACAGGTTTTCTTCCAAAGCTCTAAACGCCAGCGACATGTCGGAATTGTAGGCACGCTTCAGGGCGTTAACTTCATTTCTCCTGGCCTGCATCCCCTCCCAGACGCTGATCCCCATACCTACCATCAGAGCCATAACAACAGCACTTATCGCTATGAAAACGACTTTGTTTCGACGCCAGGCTTTCTGAAGCCTGTACACCGCGCTGGGTGGCCGGGCGACGACAGGCTCATTGTCGAGATGCCGCTTGATGTCTGATGCGAGTTCACTGGCAGTTTCAAATCGGCGTGTTCTATCCTTCTCAAGGCATTTCATTACAATCCAGTCCAAATCACCTCTCACTAATTTCCTCAACGATTCCGGGCTGCTCTGGCGATAGGCCGCAATGCCGGTCAGGGCCTCTCCCATGGTGCTTAACCTGGTCGATGGTTTGGGGGGTTCTTCCTCTTGAATGATTCGCTGCATCTCAACATATCCCCTTTTCCTTAACTCTTCGCTGTCCAGGGGTGTTGTACCGGTGAGTAATTCGTAAAGCAAGATTCCTAATGAATAGACATCAGTACGTGTGTCAATGTCAAGATCGCTGAACTGTGCCTGTTCAGGACTCATATATACCGGCGTACCGATCATCTGTGCGTATCGTGTAAACAGCGTTTTTTCAGTAAGTCTTTGATTGGTGGCTCTGGCAATACCAAAATCGATCACCTTCGGCACCGCACAGTCGTCATGAAGCGCGACCATGACGTTGGTGGGCTTAATATCACGGTGAATAATTCCCTTTTGATGTGCATGTTGGACTGCGTTACAAACCTGAACAAACAAATCCAATCGCTGCTGGGTGCTGAGCATGTTCTTATCGCAATATTCCGTGATCGGGACGCCTCTGACAAGTTCCATAACGAAATATGGCCGGCCTGTCTCAGTAGCACCTGCATCCAGAACCTTGGCAATATTTGAATGGTCCATCATGGCAAGAGCCTGGCGTTCTGCCTCAAATCGCGCGATAACCGACTTGGTGTCCATCCCCACTTTGATAATCTTAAGGGCTACTTTGCGACGAATCGGTCTTTCTTGCTCAGCCATATAAACCACAGCCATGCCACCTTCACCGATTTGCTCCAAAAGCTTGTATCGACCTATGAATGCGCCAGGGGCTTCTGTCGGGATTTGGCCTCCAGCAGGCATATCACATATTGTGGGTGGGTCCTCAAGAAAACCGTCTTCGATTTCATTAAGTTCGAGCAGTGTCTGCACTCGGTTAAAGAGGTCATGATCGTTTCCACAGGCTTTTCTTAAATATGCTGTCCGTTCAATAGGACCATTCAATTCGAGGGCGGCGTGGAAGATCGATTCTTCATCGTTACTGTCTTTATTTTTGGCAACCATTACATAGCTCCCGAAAGTCGTTTCATAATATAATGCGAAATGTGCGCCTCAAATTGCGTCAGAAAAATATAAATTTTTGAAAAAAATCTGCGTTGCGGCTAAATTGACTTGTTTCTTTTGGTGATCTCAAAGCGCAGCCAGCAACGCGCGTATTTCCAATATCGGTCTGCTGTAGCAGAAGAAATGCCGAGAATTTCAGCCGCCTGCTTTCCTGTCAAACCGGCGAAATAGCGTAGTTTGACGAGATCAGCCTTGACTCTATCTTTGTTTGATAGCTTCTCCAGTGCCTCGTCCACGGCAAGCAAATGGTCTATGGATGACTCACTATTGTCCATAACCATGATCTCATCCAGTTCGATCCGCTGGTATGTACCGCCATTCTTAAGGTTCTTCTTTCGTCGTGCACGTTCGACGAGAATCCTGCGCATCGCTTCGGCGGCTGCCTTGAAGAAGTGCCCTTTATTGTCCCAGCTCTGATCCTCTGTCCCAACCAATCTGAGATATGCCTCGTGCACAAGTGCTGTTGCCTGCAGCGTCTGACCGGGTAGTTCATGAGATAATTTCTGAGCAGCGAGAAGACGCAATTCCTCATATACCAATGGAAGCAGTTCGTCTACGGCCCGATCATCTCCATGTTCTATCGCGTGCAGTATGCGAGTGACATCGGTCATGCTCACACTCGATTTCTGATTCTTCTATGTTTCCTTTATGACACAAAGCGCATCAAAAATGCGCTAATCATATTGGACTTTATTAGTCTTATATAATGAAATTAGTCCAATATGTTCATCATGTCAACAAAAAAAGTAAGTTTTTTGATAATATTTCTATGCACAGATAGAATTATGGAAAAACCTAATCGTCCTATACGAAGCCTGGAACAAGCCGGAAAAGGCCGAAGAGTGGCGAGCAAAACTACCACAAACAGAAGCGGTGGAAGAGTAACATAATGCCCTTAAGATGACCTCAATTTCTCGAGAAGATCTATACAATCCTCCTACAACTGTACAACTCCTTATCTGCCAGTTGTTGAAGACCTCCATCTTCATAAACCTTTCTTGGAAAAGGCGTTACAAAAGCATCAGAAAATGCTATCGTTTTCAATGAACGCTGTCAATTAGTGAGTTATTTGGGCTGATGCCTCGTGACGCAGATACATCATGGAAAAATTTTTGTGGCAATAGGGATGTTAGTGTTTGACTTTGAACTCTTCGTGGGAAACCGGCATGATCTCCCGGCCAGCAAGGAAATACATTGTCTTTGATCGAATGTCCTCGATTCGTAATTTTTAATCGTGCCCAATAAACCCGAAAGAGCTGACAATCTCTCAGACTGCCGACCCTACATGCAACCGAGGTCGTCGTATATAGGCATTCTGGGCCTTCTCTTTCTTCTTGACCGCTTTATTTCTCTTGTTGTGTGTGTTTTGTTGTACCTTTTTACAGGTGTTTGTTGTCAGCATAAATCGCAGTGATTTATATTGCATATATAGGAATTTGGTGTTATACTCGACAAAATGAAGGAATCAGGCAGGCTCACAGGATAAGGCAAGGCAGCCATTAGAATCGCACCGCAAGCCTGTTTTGTCAGGGACTACTTTCACCGGTACGGAGTGGTCATCATCTTTTGAGAGGGTAGAGAAATGAAACGCAAGCTGCATCTTTCAGGACTTACATGGATTCTTCTGGTTCTTGGGTTTTCTACTACAATTCGTGCACAGACCCTTTCAGGGCGAGTGTACGAGGGGGAATACCTCAGTGAGCCACCCACAGCAAAGGGACTAACGGGTGTCACCGTCACACTCTACGGTTCCAATAACAGTGGCCAGAGGGGAACCTACATTACCAGCACGACTACGGGCTCTGACGGTTGGTATGGACTTGAAGCAGAGCAGGGCTACGAGTTCTATACTATCGTCTGCGGGGGTAAATCAGGGTACTCATTTCAAGGCTCCAGCTCGGTAAGTGGATCTGCCTCGGGCGAAGAAATTCAATACTCACTACCCTTGGCGGGCAAGACGCTAACGGGCAATAAATTTTGGTACACAAGCAATACTCCTCCGCCGACGAACAATCCGCCGGTCGCGAAGGACGATTCGGCAACAACACCCCAGGATACGGCGGTCGATATCGATGTCCTGTACAATGACAACGACCCGGACGGTGACCCCCTGCATATCAATAGCGCCACGGACCCTCCGCACGGCACAACCGTCAATCACGGCAGTAATATCACATACACTCCCGATTCTGGATTCACGGGTACCGACACATTCGATTATATCGCCGGTGACGGCAAAGGCGGCACAGATACAGCAACTGTCACGGTAACAGTCGACGAAGGTGGAGAGCCACCCACCGGCACAGGAATCTTAGATGGCTACAAACGAGATGCCGATACGGGGGCAGGTCTTGAAAACTGGCGAATCTTTATCGACCTGAACGGCAATGGCACGTGGGACCCCCGCGAGCCGAGTGCTATAACCAACACAGACGGGTATTACCAGATCACCGATGTCGAGCCCGGCACCTATCGTGTCTGTGAACAGATGCAGGACGGCTGGGAAGGTGATCAGCCGTGCGTCGAAGGTGTGACCATTGTTGAGGGTACAATGACAACGCAGGACTTCTATAACCGAAGAACGGAAGGCCCTGCCGGCGAATATATAATCAACGGAGTTAAATATAACGACCTCAACGACAATGGCATAAAAGATCCCAACGAGCCGGGCCTTGGGGGCTGGCGGATAACGCTGGAAGACGGTGACCACAACCTTCTGGCGACGGCGACGACCGATTACAATGGTCAGTATACTTTAACTATCACGGAGCCCGGAACATACATTGTAGATGAGGTGCAGCAGCCTGGCTGGCGCCAGACGGATCCTGTTGGGGCAGATGGTGAGCCTTCGGCTCAATACTTCCTGTTCTCAGAACTCCCGGAGCCTTATGCTGTGATGGATTATATCGACTTCGGCAACCACCGGGAAGAAACACCAGAGGGGCAGGACTACACATCCGACGTATGCTTCAATGTTGAAATAACCACCCCGACTGGCACTGTTGAAAAACTGACTCTGACCGGGCCGATGACCCAACGTGTTGATGTCGGGCCTAACGGCGAAGCATCTGATATGGGAGGAAACGGCCGAGAAGAGGTCATAACTGAGCTTGTGAGTCTGAATCTGTTTGGCATAGATCCGATAGTGGGACAGGTCAGAATGAGCCTGAACGCTAATATGGCGTCCTTCGGCCAGATCGAGGAGCGTGCCAACAATACGCCCGGTGTACTGGACATTCCACCGTTTACGGCAACCGGCGATGCTGATAGTTTCATCGATGTGTTCTTCCAGCTCGAAGTGGGAGGAACGGTTTTTCTGACAAACCAGCCGATACGGCTGACTGCCATCATTACCCACCTTCCTCCAGTGGACGATTACTCCGACATATCACAGACAAAAGTCGAACTGCTGGACCAAAACGGCCAACCTACAGGTTATCAACTAAGTTCCATCACGTCCTGTCAGGAGGCTCCGCTCGAAGGAGCAGGGACAATCCTCGGCGTTAAATTCAATGACCTTAATGGCAACGGGCAGCGTGATATTGGTGAGCCCGGGCTGCCTGGCTGGCAAATCATGTTAGAAGATATAGAAGATCCCGGCCGAAAAGTTCTGGCGACGACAACAACCGATTCCAATGGTCTGTATACGTTCACTGGCCTCGAGGTCGGATGGTACCTCATAGAAGAGGAGCAGAAGCCCGGCTGGAAACAGACGTATCCCGGACTGGGACAGGGCGCCCCTTGCGCTTGGGCCGTCTTGCCGCTACAATTGATGCCGGATTTTGATTACTACGATTTCAATTTCGGTAACCACTGGACTGGAACCGAACCGCCGGAAGGAGCAGGCTCGATTCGCGGCGTCAAATTCAACGACCTCAACGAGAACGGCCGAAAAGATGCCGATGAACCGGGTCTCTCAGGCTGGAAAATCACACTTATGGACAATGACGGCTTCGTTCTGGCAACCACTACAACCAATCGGAATGGCGAATATCAATTCGACAACCTCGAACCGGGCACGTATGGAGTGAGCGAAGAAGATAAGCAAGATTGGTTTCAAACGTTTCCCGCCGAAAAGCACTATTCTGGCGTCAGGCTAAGTCAGGGCGAGGTCTTGATGGATATGGACTTCGGCAACCACTGGACCGGGACCGAACCGCCGGGAGGTGACGGCGGCGGATCTGTGGTGGTGATCAAAGAAGCGACACCTGCAGACGATACCCCGTTTCTCTTTTGTGCTAATTTTCGTCCTGGGGGCTTTTTCGACACGTTATGTGCATACTTGACGGATCCATCCAATAACACATGGACTATCAACAATCCCAACCGACTGCAAAAGGTCGGCGAAACAGTCCCTGCCGGGTGGATACTAACGGATATTACTATCACCGGTGACACGGACAATGGCTCTTTGGTTCATGTGTTCAATCACTTCGTCGATGTGGATTATGATGAAGGGGAAAATATTGTCATCACCTTTAAGAATAAAAAAACAGGTGAGGGACAATACGACTTCGGCGATGCGCCGGATCCGACATATCCGACATTGCTGGTAAACAACGGCGCTCGGCACCGGATCGATCCGACTATGTATCTGGGTTCGAGCATTGACCCAGAAATGGACGGCCAACCGACTTCGACCGCCGACGGAGATAACACCGGTGGTGCCAATGATGAAGATGGTGTCACCATGCCGTCAATCATTACAGCGGGTCAATCCATTCCTATAAATGTGGTAGCCTCCAGTGCAGGGACCCTCAATGCCTGGATTGACTTCAATATCAATGGCGATTGGGCAGATCCAGGAGAACACTTCATTGCCGCACAACCTGTTGTTCCGGGTACGAATACATTCACGCTGATTGTTCCAGCGAGTGTGCAGCCTGGACAGTCGTTTGCCCGTTTTCGATTTAGTTCTGAACGCGATATCGGTTTTGACGGGGAAGCACCCGACGGTGAAGTGGAGGATTATGCGGTCGCGATCCAGGAACCGGGAAGGGGTTCTCTTACCATAATTAAAGACGCCACACCGAAAGATGATACACCTTTCTGGATTAGTGTCGTCTATGGTTCTATGGGCGGCGCTGGGCCGTATCGCGATCCATCAAGCAACAGATCAACCCTTACCAATGGTCCGTCTGGGACCTACTATATCGGAGAAGCGGTTACCAGTGGCTGGATCCTTAAAGACATTGTTGTCACGGGAGATACGGATAACGGAACTACCGTCGATTTGAATCAGGGTTTTGTGAATGTGGATCTGGACGATGGTGAGGCCATCACAGTGGTCTTCAAGAATGAAAAGACCGGCAATGTTGAATGGGATTTCGGCGATGCGCCGGATTCGTACAAGACGTACCACGCCAGCGGCGGGCCATATCATGATGTCGGGCAGGTGATGTTTGGAAGCTCAGTTGACGCCGAGACAGACGGCCAGCCGGGACCGCTTGCCGACACCGACAGCGATGACGGCATATCTTTCCCGCTGGGTTTGGAAGTGAATAAATTCGCAATCGTCCTATTGAACGTCAATGCGCCGTCCGGCGTGCTAACCGGTATCGAAGGATGGATCGACTACGATCAAAGCCAAACATTTGAAACTGATGAACTATTCGTTACAACATACCACATTGGAGTGGGCGTTCCTGTGTTTCAGGCCGAGATCATCCAGGTCCCGGGCGATGCAGTGCCCGGATGGACCTATGCGAGGTTCAGGATACATAACAAAGATTTTTCCGCGGGTGGGCTGTCCCCCACCGGCTATGGCAGTGAGGGCGAAGTAGAAGATTATCGCGTCGAAATAAAGGCTGAAGGGACACCGGCGCCGCCCGGTGCGATCATTGGTGGGATCAAGTTCAATGACCTTAACGATAACGAAGTGTGGGACACAAACGAACCAGCCTTACCAGGTTGGACCATTTGGCTGGACGCCAATCAGAATGGCATAGAAGATGCCGGTGACCAATATACCAAAACCGATACAAGCGGTTATTTCCAGTTTGTCGGACTAGCTGCGGGACAGTATCTGGTTGGCGAAGTGCAACAGACCGATTGGACACAGACGGCTCCGGTAGGCGGCACAATAACCGTGACGGTAGGTCCTAACGCACCGAGCTTGGGTATTTTGTTCGGTAATCGTCAGTCCGGTGGGCCAACCTATGATGGTCGTATTTGCGGCAGCAAGTGGAATGACCTCAATGGCGATAGCATACCTGATGCCAATGAACCTTTCCTGGCAGGCTGGAATATCTATCTGGACATAAACCACAATGGCCGATGGGATATAGGTGAACCGTCTCAAACAACAGATGCTACCGGCTTCTTCGAGTTTACAGGCCTGGCCGTCGGCAGCTATACGGTTGCTGAAGAAATGAAGTCGGGATGGAAACAGACCTGGCCAGGAGGAACTGAAACACATATTATTTCCGTCCAGTCCACACAGGTACAACCTGAGTGTGTGATGTTCGGTAACCAACAGATAGGAACCGGCTTGTCCCTCGACTGGGGAGACGCACCTGACCCGAACTATCCGACGTTGCGAGCTGGCAATGGTGCATATCACGTGATTGTCCCCGGCATATTCTTAGGTGGCGGCGTTGATCCCGATGCTGATGGTCAGCCGGCGCCGGATGCACGGGGTGATGATTCGGATGGCAGTGACGACGAAGACGGCGTCTTTTTTATCTCGCCACTAATGCCCGGTCAGCAGGCCGAAGTGGAAGTCATTGCGTCTTCGGCAGGATATCTGGATGCCTCGATAGATTTCGACGCTGACGGGAGCTGGTCCCAGGCATCGGATCAGATCTTCACGTCAGAACCAATACTGGCTGGTAGCAATATCTTGTACTTCCAGGTACCGTCGAGCATAGCAATCGACATCGACACCTATGCCCGTTTTCGATTCAGCTCCGCCGGCGGATTGGCACCGGATGGACCGGCCCAGGATGGAGAGGTCGAAGATTATCACATCCTGCTCGGTGAAAATGGTCCAGGCGTACCGGGCGAAGAGGAAATGCCGCATGTCAAATGGTCACAGCCGCCGATAGAAATCGACCCGAACATAAATGTACCGCCAGTGTTCTGCGGATGGAACGAGCCGGCCCGGTCCACCGAACAATCCGGCCAAATCAGGCAATGGCGCATGGATGCCGATGACTTCCGTTGTCTTGGCCCAATTCCAGTGACACGAATTCGATGGTGGGGTGGATACAAGGCATGGGCGTCGCCAGGGCCGCCGGAATTGCAGCCCACGACCTGGCATATCGGTTTCTGGGCAAACCAGATCAATGGCATCGATCAAAACGAGTTATTCCCTGAGCGTATGGTCTGGTCATTGGAGATTCCTGCTGAGCGGGTACATTTCGAACCTGTGGGGCTAAATGAATTTCCGGAGAAACAGCCAGAGATATGTTTCGTCTACGAAGTCGAGTTGGAACCGGAAGAGTGGTTCCACCAGACAGAGTTTGAGAGTAACGACGATGTCTTCTGGATCAGCATTACAGCCATCTATCCCGCAGATGCCGAGCCGGTGAACCAATGGGGTTGGGCAACGCGACCGCATATCTGGGGCAGTGGTGCGGTCATGCCGGCCATCATGGGAGATTGGCCGACATACGACGAGCGTCTGTTCTCCGGAAGGATCTACCCAATAGAGAATTCACTGTTGTGCGGGCGGAACCAGGCTTATGACCTGTGCTTTGAATTGCTAACCGAACAATCGTGGGTCAGTTGGGACCAGCCTTTTACCGACGTTCGCGAATGGCAGGACTACTCGGACGATAAGTCCATGGCTCTGGAGTCGGAAGAAGGTGGGCTGCTGATATCACGCGAGGTTGTCGATGACTGGCCATGCGAGCTTCTGGATCCCGTCACTGCAATTGTTTGGAACGGCTCATATATCGGGTACGGATATGAAGCGTGTAAATGTGAAGAAGTTCCAGAGCCGCGCAGGCCCGACTATTTCCTGCTGTCAATTCGGGATAATACACCGGGGTCTGACACGGAGCATGATAATCATCCCGGCGAAAAAATCTGGGAATTCAGAGCGGAAAACTACGATGAAGTCCTGGTTGGCTATGACCGAAATCCTGATGGTGAATCGAATGAGCCGGTATTCCGCTATTCCGTGAGGTTGCCGGAAGAAGCATGGTTCCGGCAAGATACACCGGAAAACATCTACTGGTTCAGTGTCGTAGCAGTGTTCAGAGAATCTTCCGGAGAAATCCCCTACGACTGGGGCTGGACTCATCGCAGTCATACTTTCG
Source organism: uncultured Pirellulales bacterium (assembly GCA_964530105.1). Classification (GTDB taxonomy): domain Bacteria; phylum Planctomycetota; class Phycisphaerae; order Sedimentisphaerales; family Anaerobacaceae; genus JAFGPJ01. The sequence goes on from CAZHBL010000001.1 coordinate 40,833, forward strand.
GCAGCCCTGCCCTTTCTATCGACTCCGGAACTGAGGCAACATCTCAATGGCAGACACTGCTCGATTCGACCGGACGATCTGTTGATATGTCATTCACACTCTCTACGACACCTGAACAGCGGTCCCCGACCGGTCAAGTCTATTATTCCAAATCCACCGATAACGGAGCGATGTTTGAACCAGGGGCAATAATCAATAATACCTCTGCGGAACCGGCCCCCCGGATTAATCCGGCGATAGCCGTAGATGACCAAGGAATAATTCATGTGGTCTGGGAGGATTACGGAACGGATCCTGCTCTCGCTAACATCATGTATGCAAAGAGCATGAATGACGGCATGAGCTTTGACGAGAGCGTCATGGTTGATGATGCAATCACAGTTTCGACCCATCAGGCAAAACCGCAAATCGCAGTGGACATCGATGGGGTCATCCATGTGGCTTGGGAGGATTACAGACGCGATTCGCGACTTGGTGATATCTATTACGCAAAAAGCACCGATGGCGGCATGACATTCGGCGATGATGTGTGCGTTGATGACCTGATCACTATTACCAGCCGGCAAATCAATCCCGTGATAGCGGTTGACAGCCGGAGGATTATCCACGTGGCGTGGGAAGACTACAGGGACAACGCCGAATTTGGAAATATCTACTATGCAAAGAGCACTGACGGAGGACAGACATTCGGCACAGACATACGGATCGATGATATTTTTACAGACACGACACATCAGTGCAATCCGGCTATTGCTACAGATCCTCTTGGGACCGTGTTCATCGTCTGGGAAGACTACAGGAACGCTCCACATTTGGGTGATATATACTGTGCGCGGAGCACCGATGGCGGCGAAACCTTCCAAGAGAACCTGATTGTTGACGATCTGATTACCATTACACATCGCCAAATACGTCCCGCCGTAGCCGTGGACAATCAAGGGATTGTCTATGTCGTGTGGGAAGATTACAGAGACAATACGGAATTAGGTAACATCTATTGTGCAAGAAGTATGGATCATGGTCAGACGTTCGAGGATGACGTCATGGTTGACGCAATATATACGCACACGACCCATCAGGCCAATCCGGCCATCGCAACGGCTGGACAAGGGCTCGTGCACATTGTATGGGAGGACTATCGAGATAATCCCGAGCACGCGAACATCTACCATTCAATGAGCTTGGACGAGGGCAAGACATTCGGCGAAGATTTGGTTGTTAATGAACGTGGCCCTATGACATCATCCCGGCATAATCCGGCGATAGCTGTAGATAAGTTTGGTGTCGTGCATCTCGTTTGGCAGGAATAGATCACCGTACATCGTCAGCAGAAATGAGCAAAAAGTTCATTAAGTTAGTAATCAATTTGAGCAGGAGCTTTTCTGCCCGAGCGAATTACGCACGCTACCAGTGATGCTTCCATTATCGCATCGCCCGCAATGAAGACACCTGGTCGGCTTGTCATACATGAGCTATCTTGCTTTTCATGACTTCTTTCACCAATCTCCAAATCAAACTGGCTAACCATGTCGTTATTTGGAACACGTAGGAAACCAATCGCCAACAAAACAATGTCCGCTTTCATTGTGAATTCAGTTCCAGGTGTCTCTTGTATTTTCCAGCCGTTAGGTCCTTTAATCCATTCCACCTCCGAACAGCGTAGCTCACCAACTCTTGTCCCCACACCAGATATTTCATTTGTTTGAATACACCAGCGCCGAATACATCCCTCTTCATGTGAAGTAGAAGTCCGTGAGATATTTGGCCAACTTGGCCAGGGTGTATCAGATGGTCGGTCACCAGGCGACTTTGGAAATATTTCGAACTGGTATATTTCTCTTGCACCTTGACGTCGTGCCATGCCAACACAATCACTACCTGTGTCACCTCCACCAATAACGACTGCGATCTTTTCCTTCGCTGAAATAACTTGTTCAGGATTAATCTTTTCGCCGGCGGCGATTTTGTTTTCCTGTTTCAAATAATCGGTAGCAAAGAGGGCATTATCAAGATGCCCCCCCGGTATTAGAAGGTCTCTTGGTGTCTCGGATCCAATCGTCCATGTCCCCCCAGAGTCTGGAGGTGTCTGATGCAGAAACGGCATATTATATAAATGCTTTTGATAACAGAAGACAAGAGATTAATCGTTGAAAATGTCGACCAAGGTGTGATGGTGCAAATGGGAGTCGTTCGTAAAAAAGACAAGTAATATGCTATCAATAATACAAAAAACGATATTGCTTTGTGTAGAGATTTTTTATATACTTGATTTTAATAAAAGCACAATTGCAGGGCTGAGGTTATCTCGCTTTTTCCTCTCCCTCCGCACCTCAGCCCTGTATCCTTCTTCTGATCGAGTCGGAATTTCTGTATGCTTTTCCTGGTGCCGTTGTTCACAATTTGTTTACTCCTGAGAAACAATACAATAAAAGGCCCTTTCATGTAACAGGACCTTTTCAATTAATGCAAGTCTTACTGTACGACTTACACCGGATTTACGTTGGTCGCACACGGGCCTTTCTTGCCCTCTCCGATTTCAAACTCGACCTTCTGGCCATCCTTAAGCGAAGCAACCATCGATTTTAATCTCCGAATAGTGAACAAAACAAATCATTTCCACCGTTATCTGGTACAATAAAGCCGAATCCCTTTTTTGCATTAAACCATTTTACTGTGCCTGTACTCACGTCTTTGCCTCCTGGGCCTGCTTCCAGGCCACTCCACTGATATCTCTTATTTCTTTAAACCTGGAAGTATACTCCTGAGAGATAAAAGAATAAAACTTCCCAAACAGTTCATTTAGTATAATGACTTTTTTTCCGAAAAATAATAAAAAATCCGGCTTGAATTATAGACAATTATGTGGATATGGATAAAATGAATGACATAGGCAATTGTATTAAAGCCCCTGTCCGTTTATATGAAGGAGGAGTAAAAAACAGGGGCTTGTTTTTTAAGTTTATGATGCTATGGGGCAATGGAAAAGAGGTGATCTCTATCGATATTTGTGATTAACTGGTACTATTACTGTTAGTCAATAAGCCTAAAAACATAATTTAAATGGATTGAAAGGAGAAGAAAATGCCCAGAATATATCCGTCCTTATTGTCTTTTGCGTTGATGCTTTCAGTAACAGTAGTAAGTTCATCTGTGCTTCTCGCGGTCGAAAAGAAGCTTCCTGTCGATTATGTGGACCCGATACTGGGAACAGCAAGTTCAAGGTGGATGCTTTATCCTGGCCCGAGTATGCCTTTTAGTATGGTTAAACTAAGCCCTGACAATCAAAAACAAAGCTGGAAGGCTGGGTATGAGTATACGATAGAGAACATCGCCGGCTTCAGTCACATTCATTCGTGGACGATGGCCGGCCTGCTGACAATGCCAATTACAGGAAAACTTCAGATATTCCCTGGGCCGGAGAGTGATCCTGATAAAGGGTACAGATCAAGATTCAGCCACGATACCGAGGCTGCATCTCCGGGATATTATGCCGTGACTCTTGAAGATTACGGCATTCGGGCAGAGTTGACTTCGACAACCAGAGCCGGTTTTCAGCGATATACGTTTCCAGAGGCGGACGAAGCCTATATTCTATTCGACCTCAAATTCCCCACAGAGTATGGGTTCGAAGTACTGGATGCCTGCATCGAAAAGGTCAGTGATTCAGAAATCAGAGGTTATTCGAAACAACAGGCGGGAAGATACGCTAAATGGAACGAGTATACCGTTCACTTTGTCGTAAAGTTCAGCAGGCCTTTCAATTCCTTTGGAGGTTGGACGGGCAATACGATTCATCAAGCTGTCAATAAAGTTGCCGGTGACGGGGACGTTGGCGCTTTTGTGCGTTATTCGACATCCAAAGGTGAAGTCATCAAGATAAAGACCGGGATTTCACTTGTAAGTATTGACCAGGCCGCCCTGAATCTGGAAACGGAGATGTCACGATTTGGATGGGATTTTGACGCCGTTAGAAATCATGCCCGCAGCACGTGGAATGATTTGTTGAGTAAAATCGAGGTTGAGGGAGGCTCTGAAACCGACCTAATTAAGTTCTACACCAATCTGTACCGCTCCTATTGTGCGCGGACAATTTGGAGCGATGTGAACGGAAAATACGTGGATATGTATGAGAGTGTCCAACAACTGCAAGACCCGGACTCACCTGTATACGGTTGTGATGCTTTCTGGAATACTTTCTGGAATCTGAACCAGTTGTGGACATTGGTCACGCCGGACATAGCAAATAAGTGGGTCAAGTCCCTGCTGGAAATATATGATCGAGGAGGATGGTTGCCAAAAGGCCCTACGGGCATCGAGTATTCCAGCATTATGGTGGCATCGCACGAGATAGCGCTAATCGTGAGCGCCTATCAAAAGGGGATCCGGAATTTCGATGTTGAAAAAGCATACAAAGCCATGAAGCATATTCAAACCACCCCGGGCCAACCCCACGAAGGTGGCGGCTATGTTGGCAACCACCAGTTGAAATCCTATATGGAGCTTGGATATGTGCCAGTGGAAAATGGACCTGTGTCCAACACTCTGGAGTATGCTTACGATGATTGGTGCGTTGCTCAAATGGCGCAAGCTCTTGGCAAGAAAGACGACACCGAGTATTTCACAAAAAGGGCGGCAAACTACAAAAATGTCTTCGACCCTTCCGTCGGATACATGCATCAGAAGCACCGGGATGGTTCATGGGTTAAGGACTTTTCTCCGTTTTCGGGTAAGGGTTTTGTGGAGGGCAATTCGTGGCAGTACACGTGGTTTGCTCCTCACGATGTCAAAGGGATTTTGAATCTGCTGGGCCGGGAACAATTCAATAACAGATTGGAGGATGGTTTTGAGAAATCCCGGAAAAGCAACTTCAATGCAACTAATGACAGGTTCGAAGATTTTCCCATCAACCACGGGAATCAGCCGAACATGCAGGCGGCCTGGCTTTTCAACTTCTCAGGTGCTCCGTGGTTAACACAGAAGTGGGTCCGCGAGATATTGGATCACTATTACGGCACCGGTCCAATTGACGGCTATCCGGGAGATGAGGATCAAGGCCAGATGGGAGCCTGGTATGTGATGAGTGCTATGGGACTTTTCGAGATGAATGGAGGTACGGCGGTCGAACCCACCTATGAGGTCGCAAGCCCCATATTTAATAAGATCACTATTCATCTTGATGACAAATACTACAAAGGTGGCAATTTTGTAATCGAGGCTAAGAACAACCCAGGCAAAAATAAATACATCCAGTCGGCAATGCTTGACGGAAAGCCTTTGAACAAACCTTGGTTTTACCATCAGGAGCTTGTGGATGGCGGTAAGTTAGTTCTTCAAATGGGTCCCGAGCCGAACAAACAGTGGGGCAGCGCACCCGATGAGGCTCCACCATCTATGACGAAGTAGACTAAGTGAACGTAATTTCTTAGACATAATAGTCCTCCTTCAAAAAAATAAACATAAGTTGCTGATTGAAATGTAAAAATAACTGCTAACCTGAATATTTCATAGAATTTTCTGATTTTATGATGGCGCGATAGCCTAACTGTTTGTAATATTTGAAGTTATACAAAAAACACATACATGAACAGAAAGGCTATCGTTATGACAGATTGTAATCAACAAACCTTACAGTTTTCAAGTCTGAAAAGCAAAAAAATCATGGCGGATTTTAACGGAGGCAGCCTCACTTCAGATGCAGGCGCGTTGCTCTTGCGAGAGGTAGATAAGCACCTGGGCCTGATTGATGCCATCAACAATTGCATCCCCGATCCGCGCAATCCGTTCTATACAGTGCATCAGCAAAGAACAATGCTTGCACAGCGTATATTTGGGATTGCCTTAGGATACGAAGACCTCAACGACCAGAAGGCTCTTCGGGAAGATCCGTTGTTTCAGATTGTCTCAGACATCCGTTCAAAGATTTGTTTTCGGAAGTCTTGAGACGGCTTCGAGTTTTTGAAAGGCCATTTATGTTATCAGGCTGATGTGGGCAAAATCTTGTTTTTAACCGGCATAGATTAAGTTGAGGAACTGATCGGAAAGAACTCTATTAGAGAGACAGGAGTTTATCTTCGATCCACCGCCAGGTTTGCAGATAGTCGCCTTTTGCGATGATCGCCTCAAGCTCACGGTGGTTCTGCCGCTTCAGCAACGCCCACAGCTTGTTCGTCAGGCGCACGTTCATCTCGAACGTCCCTTTGATGTCCCATCGCGTCGGGGACGTATCGGACGTCAGAAAATCATCATAACCATACTTTTGGAGATAGTAAAGAAACTCCACATAATCCAGGAGATGGTGAGTTCCCACCATAAAGTCCCAGTCCCATTTTCCGTTATTGTCATTAATATGGATGTAGTACGGAAACCTACTATGCGCCAGGAGCGAGACCGCCTCAGCGGGATTCTCATTCCCGTACATCGAGTGACCGAAGTCCAGCGTTACCCCCATCTGGTCGATCCCAATCTCGCTTAACAGCAGCAGTGCCTTTGCGGCGGTGTCAACAAAGCACCGCCCCCGAGTCTCGCTTGGCTTGTACTCGATAAACAGCGGGATTTCTGGAAGGTAGCTGCCCGCCCGGCTGAGTGTCTCGACCAGATTCTTCCAGGCTTCGCCGTAATCGTATTGGAAGTTAAACTCATAGCCGTCCGCAAGCGGACAGCAGGTGACCTTGTCGGCGCCGACGGTTTCGGCATAGTCCTTCGCTTTTTTAATGAAGTTCACGGCCTTGGCGCGAACGTCAGCATCCGTCGAAGTAAGACTGCCATTGCGAAATTCCGGCTCGGCCTTGACGTTGACGTTCACGGCTGAGATTGCAAGCGAGTACTTTTCGAGCAATTTTTTCATTTGCTCAGGATCTTCACAGACTTCATAGGGATAGACCGTCTCGACGCCGGAGACGCCGTCCATTGCCGAGGCCATCTGGAGACGTTCTTCCAGGGTCTTTGCCGGATTGTATTCATGAAATCGATCCTTCGTCGTGCTTAGAAAACTTGTTATCACAGCATGTTTAATTGGTCCGTCCATTGATTTGACTCCTAATTCCACTTTTGACGGTTCTTCACAAGAACTACCCAATCTTTATCGGGTGTGTCTGGAGCAGGCCCTATCTTCACTTTTTGACCTGCCATGAGGTTTTCGCTGATTCCATCGAACTGGCCCGTTCGTGGATTGTACCAGCGTTTCACAAATGCACCCTCTGCACGGCTGAGGTCGAGAACTCCGGTTTGCTTCGCGGTTGGCAGATAAATCGCATAGCACTCCCCCGCTTTTGCGAATACCTGCCCTTCGTGAGAGCAAGTCTTACCGGTGTATGTCGATTCACCGGTTAGCAGCTCGTCCGCCGGCTCCATTTCCCAAAATGGCAACTGCTCTTCCATGAACTTGCGTGCATACCAGATATACTTCCAAAGATAGTCGTACTTGCGGAAGTCCTGCGTATCGAGCAGTTCGGCCACGATGAACTCAACTTGTCCGCCGGAAAGGTATGCGGGCCAAAGCTTTTCTTTTCGCAGTGCAGCCGAATCATCCACCGGTATCCACGGCTGATCGTTCGTCGTGACCGTAAACTCATCCACAGCAATAGGAATTGGCCGTCCGGCATCCCGCGTCAGCTTTCGGAACGTCTCGATAACCGGCTTAATATCATTACGGCCGATCTGAAGTGACGTGATACTGAAGAGCTTGTCACCCAGGAACGGTTTCCACGCGTTGACAGGGTCCCCGGCGTGGTGCACGGTGATGGGATGACCGTAAGGATCGAGCTGCGCGACGAAGGCGGCGAATTCCTTGATGCTCTGCGGTCCGAGATCCAGCCCGAGATTGTACTCCTCGCAGAGATTCCAGATTAGCGCATTGTGGTGTCCGAAACGGGCGATCATCTCTCGATAGAACAACTTGCGCTCGGTCGTGAGGTCCTTTCCGCCGAGTTCGAGTTTGTTGTTCTTCTCGGCCTCGTTGAATACGAAGTGCAGAACGATTCCCTTCGCCTGAGCGTAGCTAAAGACAATCTGCCACTGATGGAGCTTGCTGATGTCATAATGCACGTCATTGTTGTCGGCAGCGCCTGCCGGATTAATCTTGCCTGCAAAGGGCCAGACGTTCTGCCCGTCGCCGCCGATATTCATCGGCAGAAAGTAGATCAGGTTCACATGCTGCTCAGCAAGATAGTTGATAGCACCGATGATTCCTTTGCCGCGACCCTCTCCCCAATCGGGGTCGCCCGGCTTCCAATCGCGAATGTGCCCGGCGTATTTCTTCACGACGAAACGACTGCCTGAACGTGTATTGTCGAAACCGTAATAGGCCAGGAAATCCTCCGGGCTGTCGGTTCCCCCTTTAATCCAATAGCGGTTGTCGCCCAGAGTCTTGAGATAGAATTTACCGGGTACGTATGCAAGCTTGCCTTTGCTCAGGAAGCCGGGGGCGTTCGGATCGGTGCTTGCTACATCAAACTTACCTGTTTGCCCATCCGGAATATCCGGCTCGCCGGCGTCCGGATCGAGCGATACGGCGACCTGCTTACTCTTACGAAATGACGCCTGGAACGACCAATGGCCTGCCGCATCGGGTGTAAAGTGAGCGCGCCACACGTTACCTGTTCCGTTCCCGTGCCCGTCGCCATCAAAGAACCCGGGGACAGTGTATCTCGCGCCTGTAGGCCCGCTGAAGGTTACAATAAGCCGGTAGTCCAGGAACGGATTGGGAGACTCGTCCGTTTCGGACGCGGTCGGACCACGAAAACTCACGGTAATAGGATGCCAAACTCTCCGTTCACCTTCGACAATAGGATCGAGGATGGCTTCGCCGACCTTTTTGAGAAATATGTTCTGCTCGGCGGTCGTGATTGGGTCTTCCTCTCCGTCTAAACCCAGCCGCACAATGACCATGTTCCATGTGGGGACAACGAACAGAAAATTGTTATTGTAGCCGCTGCGCGCGTACATGCGGACCGGTGCATCGGGCCACCTGCGTTTGCCTTCGGGCGTCACCCCGTTGGGCCACCAGTGGTATCCGTAAACGCCGGAGCCTTTGCGATCACTGGTTTCAAGAGCATTAGGGATTGAAGGAGGAACCTGCACGCTTGTTGCCTCACGGACCCATGAGGCGGGGACGAGCTGCTTTCCAATCCAGTTGCCTTCGTTTAGGAACAGAAGCCCGAATCGCGCCAGGTCGCTCGCTGAGATAACGAGGCCGCCCGTCCAGTTGGGGACTTTGCCCGTGGCGTCCGGCTGCCAATCCGTCCCGGAGATACCGACCGGGTCGAAGATTCGACGCTTCAAGTAGTCGTTGAGCGGCTCACCGGCAATCTGGGTGAGCACATAACCGTACTGCTGTGTGGCCTCATCCCAGTACTGGTACTTCGTTCCAGGAGCAAAGAACGGGGGCAGCGGACGGACAAACGCGTTTTCGTCGCCACGATGTTTCTCGTCAAAGTCATAAGAGCCTCCGACGCCGTCAAAACCGGATGTCATCGTCGCGAAGTGGCGGAGCGTAACGTTAGGATAATACTCGGCTAAGTCTTTCGGATTGTACTGCATAGCCAACGTGTCCAATGTGCACTTTCCGTCTTCGATCAACAGCCCCTGGACGGTGCTCGTGAATGCTTTTGTGACGGACCAGACTCGTTGTCGGCGATCCACTTCGGGGCCTTGCCAGATAACCCGCCCGTTGCGGACGATGATAAGCCTCTTGACGCCGTTGCTCCCGGAATGTTCGCGAAGATAATCTGCAGCAGCTTGCAGTTTTGCCGGGTCAACGCTCTGGGATTCGGGCGTAGCCACGTCCCACGCAGCGCCGGGAAATGCCATCTGACTCGGCCGTGCCGCCTGGTTGAATGTCGCAGCGAACAATAGAACAAAGCCGGTGCAAATCCGATCTTTCGTCATGTCTATGCCTCCTGAATCTCAGTTACTCTTTTGATATCCGGGTCCGTAAAACCATCAAGAACATCGCGCGCGACTGATGAAAAGCTGTACATAACAGCACCATCTTCACCCGCCTGAAACCAGTGTTTTGTTCCCGGCTCGGCCGTGACCTGGTCGCCCGGCTTAAGTATAAGCTCGTGGCGCGCCGTATAGACGCCTTCTTTTCCGGCCGGTATTGAACCGGCCCGCATGTTGTCATCACCGGGGATGTAGAGCCGCAGCGTGCCCGAGACCACCCTTACGATTTCTTCCTTGCCCGGATCATCGCCCACCGGCGGGTGCCAGTGCTCAGGCAGCGTCTGACCGGGAAACAGGGCGACAACTTTTACAGCAATTCTGTTCGTGGCGACCAGCGTCAAAATCTGAGCGCCCTCGACATCGAGCCGGCCCAGGCCAAAGTCAGCCACTTCTACCTTATGCGTCTCATCGTCAGTGATGCATAAGCCGGATTCCCGGATCATGGCCGCCGCATGACTTTGTGCCGCAGCGTATTCTGATTTTGTTAGCATACACAGCTCCCGGTTTTATTTCAGAAAGAATATCTTATACGTAAGAAGCCCGCCTACCAAAAGTACCGCAGCAATTATAAAAAGAATAAGCCGGATTTTGACTTGCCTCGGAGAGACCGAATCCGATATGGCCTTCTTCGGATTCATAAACAACCATGCAACGGCCGCCAATACGTTGATGGTTGCCGCGAAGACAAAGAACGAATTAGCCGTTCCCGTTTCTTCGGCGAAATAGGGCAACGTCACGTGCGCGACGAAACGCGGAAAGATAATAGCGCTAAAGGCTGAGCCGAGGTTGCCCAGCATGTTCATCGCGCCGGAGACCGCACCGGAGTTCTTGCCGCCGACATCCATACAGAACGACCAGCTCGGGCTGAGAGTTAGTTCGACGCCGAAGACAGCGATGCTAAAGCAAAGAATGAACTTCAGAGGGCCGGCTCCACCCATCTGCGTTGTCAGCATCAATCCCAACGCACCTATAATGAATCCCGTCAGTGCCGGAAGCCGGCGGGAATTCACGTGAAATCCTTTGCCGTACAGAAACGTAACCAATGCGCCGGAAATCCAGTGAGCAAACATGCCGAATATCAGCGGAATAGGTGCATAGATAGCTGCACTCGATCCCCATTGCCCTATCAAGTATGGTTGGAGCCATGTAAAACTAATAAAGAATGTGATGTTGCTGGCGATGTACTGGAACATCGCCAGAAGCATATTGCCGGAGGTAACGATTAGGGCAAAAGGGACTCTCGCCGATGAGGTGCGACCTTCTGTTAATCCTTTTCGGATGTAGCTTAGCTCGGAGGCATTGACCTGAGGGTGGTCTTCGGGATCGTTTCGGAACCAAGACAGCCAGAGGCTCACCCATACGATCCCGAGGATCCCGTTAAGAACAAAGGTTAGACGCCAACCCACCAGCGAAATAAGAAAGGGCATCAGGAGCAGTGAAAAAGCCGCTCCGACCCTGGCGCCCGAATGAAAAAGCCCCTGTGCAATGCCGCGTTCTTTGGCCGGAACCCAGTTGTACATTGCCCGTGTCGCCCCGGGAAAAGCCCCCGCCTCACCGACACCGAAGAGAAACCGTATCAGCACTAATGAAAAGACGTTGAATGCGGCCGCCGTCAACATCGTGAACATGCTCCACAGCGAAACGACCCACCCCAGTACTTTTCGCGGCCCGAGAACATCGGCGAGCCAGCCTGCGGGAATCTGAAACAAGGCGTAGCCGATAGCAAACACGCCGAAAATATACCCCATCATGTCATTGTTAATGCCAAGGTCGTTCTGCATAGTACCGGCCGCCGATGAAATGCAGGCGCGATCCATGAAGGTATTGACTGTGTGGAAAAAAAGAAGGCCGATTAGCCAATAGCGTCCGTGGCTTTTTCTGGCATCATTGTTCGGGAACTTACCAGCCTTCACTTGAAGCATTTTATCTTTTCGGCCTGTCAGGGGCGATTCCATACATCTTTCTTGTCTCATCAGGACTTGTAACGCTTCGTCCTAATTGCTCAATGAGCTCGCGCGCCTTTGCAACGAACTCTACGTTATTTGAGGCTTTCCTGCCGGGAGCAAGATACATCGAATCCTCAAATCCCACACGGACGTTGCCGCCAAGAGCAACCGACAAAGCATGAAGGCTGTAGTCTGCGGCATGATGAGGTGTCAGAGTCCATACCGCATCGGCGGGCAACTGCCTGACCATGAATAAGATATTATCCGGCTTGGCGGGCAGCGTTCCGGGAAAACCAAGAGCAATATTCACGAGTAAAGGATGCTTAATAAGGCCTTTTTTGAGCAGGCGGTCTATCATTGTCATCATACCCGGCTCGAAAAACGTCATCTCCGGAATGACATTGTTCCTGTGCATCTTCTCGGCCCAAAATTCCACGTCCCCCGGCGTGTTTATATACGCCTGCTCGCCCACATTGCAGGAACCCATATTCAGCGATCCGGTTTCCACTTGTGGGACCTCAACCGAGACAGAGCGCTGGTCTCGCGTAAGGTCGGAAACTCCGCCGGTTGAGCCTTGTATGATGATGTCGCATCTGGCTCGTATCATCCGGACCGTCTCTTGGAAATTCGACGTATCTACCGTAGCGTTTCCCTGCTCGTCGATGACATGCAAATGGACAACCGAAGCACCAGCCCGGTAACACTCGTATATCTCCTGCGCCAGTTGTTCGGGGGTAGGGAAGCAATCAACATCATCATAGTAGCTCTGTGCCAGCGGTGCAACGGTTATGGCCACTTTGGTCATTGTGTCAATCTTTCAAAAGTAGGGGACAATCATGTTTGGTGCCGTAAGGTATCCCCAACGGGCCCCGGCCCATAGCGGTATAGGGCCTAATATACATGCACGGCATTATATCATAAATATCTTATTTAGTATTTATGCCTGCTAAAACCCTATATGTCAACCCTTGTCCTGCGATGTACCACAACCGTGTAACACTGGCAAACCCGCACAGATTATGTTAGGATTTATGACAATCTCCGAACGAGGTGATTGTATACGATTGTTTCGAGACCAATGAAAATAGATTGCCCAACAAAAAGAGGTGACAAATCATGAGTGATAAGAAAAGATTATCGAGCCGTAGAGATTTCCTCAAGCGTGCATCAGCCTTCTGCGTGGGAACCTATGGAATGCCCTATCTTGTCCCAGGCTCGGTTCTTGGCGCCGGCGCCCCGAGCAACCGAATCAACGTCGGCTGTATAGGCATGGGCAATATGGGCTTTACGGATTTGCAGGGTCTTATGAACCAGGATGATACCCGGATCGTCGCGGTATGCGATGTGAACCGGGGCAGTTACGGCTACAAGACCGCCGAGCAGTTTCGCGGTCGTGAGCCTGCCCGCAAGCTCGTGAACGACTATTACGCGAAGAATCAACGCCCAGGAACCTATACCGGCTGCGACGCATACAGTGACTTCCGCGATCTGTTAGCTCGCGACGATATCGACGCCGTCTCGGTCACTGTGCCGGACCATTGGCATGCAATCCCGACAATAATGGCGGCCCAGGCTGGAAAACATATTTATTGTCAGAAACCGCTGAGCTTGACGATCGCAGAAGGCCGCGCGATGGTCGAAGCGGTCCGCCGTCACGGCGTAATTCTCCAGACCGGCAGCCAGCACCGCTCCAAGGACACCATGCGTTTTGCCTGCGAGCTTGTTCGCAACGGCCGTATCGGTCAGGTCAAACGCGTGCTCACCAGTTTAGAGCGGCACGGCTTGCGAACTGACATTGATACCTGGGAGCCTACGCCGGTGCCGGATGGATTTGACTACGACCTGTGGCTGGGGCCTGCGCCGTGGGCGCCACATCACTCGAACCGCTGTTTCTACACCTTCCGCTTTATCCAGGACTATGCAGGCGGCGAGACCACAAACACGGGCGCTCACAAGTTCGATATTGTCCAGTGGGGTCTCGGCACCGAGCACACCGGACCGGTTGAGATTGAAGATCTTGGCAGCGAGTTTCCCAAGACAGGTCTGTACGACGCTGTCAGCAAGATTCACTTTCGCGCCAGGTATGCCAACGGAGTCGAGCTGATTTGCACGCCGGGCGGGGTAGGCGGCACTGCCCGCTTCGAGGGTACCAAAGGTTCGGTATTCATGGATTGGAACTCGATGCGCACGGAGCCGGAATCTCTGGCGACGACCGTCATTGGTCCGAATGAAATCCATCTTTACCAAAGCCGGGATCACAAGCGCAATTTCCTCGACTGCATAAGGTCGGGACAGGACCCGATTGCTCCAGTCGAGGTTGGACATCGTTCGGCAAGCGTATGCCACCTGGCCAATATCGCCATGAGACTCGGGCGAAAACTCCGCTGGAACCCGGACGAAGAACGCTTTGTCGGCGACGACCAGGCTAATCGACTGTTGAGTAAACCTCTACATGCCCCGTGGCATGTGTAGAGAACTTTATAAAGTCGTTAGTCGCTGGTGAATAGTGAATAGTGCCAACGACCAACGATGAAATAGGAGTACTGTTTATGACAACTATAATGCGATCCATTGTCTTTTTCGTTACCGTTGCTGTTCTGCTGCCGGCGACGTTGTCGGTCGGCGGGCGGCTTGAGAAGGAAGGCTATTTCCCACCGCCGGAATCGGAAGGCGGCTGGCGAATGCTTAACAAGCCCGATCAAATCAGGTGCATCACCGGAATGGACCCTGAAAAGCTGTCCGAACTGAAGGATTGGCTCATGGCCTCCGACAAGCGCAACTTTGCGGCGGTAGTGATTCGTAACGGTTACATCGTGCTTCAAGTCGAGCGGGGCAACAGCGCTAAGACCGACTCGCGCCGAGTCGCCTCCGTTTCCAAAGCGATCTGCGCTACCGTTCTGGCCATCGCCTCAGAGCGGAGCCAGCATGGTCTGACGCCAAGGAAAATGTCGTTCGACGATCCGGCGTTCGACTTCATCCCCTGGGCCAGGCCGCTCAGCGATCCCCGCAAGGCGAAAATCACAGTCAAGCAACTGCTCAATCACACATCGGGCATCTGCCCGGAGGCGACCGGAGCGCCAAATGACGGCACGTGGCAGTATATCCTCGGCCTCAGCGGCGACGAGCGGACAGCGAAGCTGGCGTTCGATCCGGGCACGGCGTGCGGCTATTCGACAATGGCGCTGGCTCACGCGGCACTGGTCTGTGAGACCGTCACTGGTAAGCCTTACGACGAATTTGCCGTCGAATCGCTATTCAAACCAATTGGATGCGAGCACTGGTGGTTCCAATACTACGACGGCGGTAAGGAAATCGGCAGGCATCCGTCGCACGGAATGGGCATGCCGGCCCGCGACCTGGCTCGCATTGCATACTGCATGATGCGAAACGGCAAGTGGAATGACAAACAGGTTATTCCGGCCTGGTTTGTCGAGCAAACCGCGGCGCCAACACACAATGTAAAGGGCCTGGAAATGCGTTTCAAACTCAACGACGAGACATTCTCTCACGGCTGGCAACTGCCTGCCCGTTTGAATGATCCGCACGTTCGCGGCATACCCGAGGACGCCCGCTACAAACCCGGTTCCGGCGGTCAGCTCATCGCGTTCGTACCCAGTCTGGACCTGGTCGTCACTCGACAGACCGGCAGCAGCGGCTCCTGGGAGTACGAGGAGTACCTGCGCCGAGCATGTGAGACAGTGGTGAAACAAGCTAGATGAATTCCAGCCCGGTTCGTCGCTTTGATATACGCGTGATAGTTGCTCAGTGCTTGTAAGGCATCTACTCTGTAATTTGTTTTAGATACGGTACTGCATTGTCGGAAATAGCGAAGCAATATCTCATGTAAAATTGTCACAAGATATAGGAAATTGTCTAAGGGCCTTCAGGAAGAACACAAATAGAAACATCTCTTCCGTATTTATGCAGAAATTCTTTGATAGCGTCCTCAACTTTTGAACACGGTTTGAGAAAAGCTCAATTTGCTCATCGCTGAGATTGCGGCGGTGGAAGTATACGTCCGATTTCTGACAGATCATGCTGTGAACCTGTGCCTGCCACATATCCTGTCGTATAAAATCCTTTTCATGGATTTTTCGCAGAAGAGAATGATGGCTCTCGGCTTCACACAGACACTTGTCGTATTCTCTGTGGGATGGGAGGAATGGTGAAATCGTGTTTTTTTCCTCGACATTGACTAAAGATATATTATCCGAGAATTCGCTAAGTTCATTGAAAACGATTGCATTTTGTGATGTTTTTGTAAAGCCTTTTTTAAGAAAGGTTTATGGAGATGGCAATTTTCATAAATTAGCAGATAAAAGGTTGTATAGTTGTAGAAGGGTTGTTTAGATTTCCTCTTGAAATTGATGCCATTTTAAGGGCATTATGTCACTCTTTCAGGGCTTCTGGTTGCGGCAGTTTTGCTCGCCACTCTTTGGCTTTTTCTGGTTTGTTCCAGGATTCGTAGAGTTCGATTAGAGTGTGCCAAGATTCTAAAGTGTGTGGATGAGTGTCACCGAGTTTGAGGCGGCGGCCTTCAACGGCTTCGAGAAGTAATGGTACTGCATCCTCACAACGACCTTGCTCTTTGTAAACTATGCCCAGGTCGTTTTTGGACTCCAGTGTATCCGGATGATCATCTCCCAATTTGTCCCGTCTTACCTTCAAAGCTTCTATGAATAAGGATTCAGCTTCATCGTATTTTTTCTGTTTTGTGCGCAGCACGGCCAGACCATTTACAAATTCGAGCATCGCCGGGTGGTTATCGCGCAATCGACGGCGTCCAGTCTCCAGGATCTGATCAAACAAATCATTCGCATCCTCGTAATCGCCTTGATCAGTACGTAGCTTTGCAAGACTGTACATTATCCTTACTGTCCCCATGTGCTCATCACCCAGGATTTTCTGCGCCTTCTTAAGTATCTCGACTAGCAGCGCATTAGCATCTTCGCATTGCCCTTGAATCCGGTAGATTTCGCCCAGGGTTTTTCTGTAAAGCAGCAGCCATTGGGACTCTTCTTGCCAATCAACAGTCGCCAGTGTCTGCCGCAACGATGTCTCGGCTTTCTTATAAAAGCCTTGTGCTGTATACACACGGGCTAAATCGCATTGGCAGCAAAGCAAATCTAATGATAAGCCAGCTTTACCACCCTTATCCTTTTCGGCTTGCAATATCTCATTGTATAAAGATTCTGCTTGTTCATATTTACCCAAATGATAGTATGTCAAAGCAAGACCGCTTTTCATCTTCCGCACATCGGCTCCGTCCACGTGTTGGCTGATTTGGAGTATCTTTGTCTGTAAATCTTCCGCATCTTGATATCGACCCTGGTCCTCGTAAGCCGAGCCTAACAACCATCTTGCCCCCAGAGTGTCCAGATGATCTTCACCATAGTGATATCTATAGATTTTATATGCACGATCCAAGTGTTCCTCGGCATTATTCGACTCTCCAAGAAGCAGGTATGTCCATCCCAAGGCTTCCTGCACCCATGCTTTAGTCAGTGGCTGTTTTGTAAACTTGCCCTTAAGCTCCTCCGACCCAGCGTCAAGTACAAAGCTGACGGTTGCCTCACCAGCTTTAGCATTTACCACGGATCCCAAGATATCATCTCTGAAGAATTCAGCGATAGCCTTCACTTCAACCCGCGCGCGGTATTCTCCAATTGCCAGGACCGTGGAAACAATAATCCCGGAGGTAAGGACAAATAGTACTGCAGCGGTGCCGATTACCAATGCTCTGTGCCTCCGCACGAACTTCCCCATCCGATACAACGTAGTCGGCCGTCCGGCCAGTACAAGTTCGTCATTGAGGTGCCGTTGTATGTCTTCGGCCAAGGCGTGTGCTGTCTGGTAACGCCGCATCCGGTCTTTCTCCATAGCCTTGAGCGTTATCCAGTCTAGGTCCCCCCGAAGTCTGCGCTGAAGAGCAGCCGGATCAGCCCGGCGATGTTGCGCCAGTTTCGTCGATTCTTCGCGAGACAGTCTGCTCAGCTTTGTGCTCGGCGTCTTGGGCTCCTGCTCGCAAATTACATGGCGAATGTGATCGATTCCACCTTCGCGAAGCTCCTTCGGATCGAATGGGATAGCGCCTGTCAGAAGTTCATAAAGGACAACGCCAAGCGAGTAAACATCCGATCGTGTATCGACATCCTGGCCTGTTGTCTCAGCCTGCTCGGGACTCATATACTCGGGCGTACCGACAAAATGGCCCGGCTCGGTCACCAGCGTCCGCTCTGTCAGCGGTTGGCTAATGGCTTTGGCTACTCCAAAATCGATGATCTTGGGAACCGCATGCTGGCCGTGAATAGTTACCTGTACATTCGAAGATTTGATATCGCGGTGGATGATACCTTTTTGATGAGCATGCTGAAGACCTTCACAGACCTGCATGAATAATTGCAGCCGTTCCTCGATGCTTAGCTTATGCTGATCGCAGTACTCGGTGATAGACATGCCATCGACATATTCCATCGAAAAATATGGATGCCCGTCCTTTGTAGTTCCGGCATCGTAAACATGAGCGATGTTCGGATGGTCCAAAAGGGACAAAGCCTGCCGCTCGGCCTCGAAGCGAGCCATGACCCTCTTCGAATCCATGCCGGGCTTAACGATTTTCAGTGCGACTTTGCGCTGGATAGGATGCTTCTGCCGAGCCAGATAGACTACTCCCATTCCGCCCTCACCAAGAACGCGAAGGATTTTATATCCTTCTATTTCGGGCAGATCAGAGAGATTTTCCGGACCCGATCCCGGATCACTTACAGTCGGCAAATGCTCTGAGTCGTGCTCTTGGTTCGCTTTCATTAATTACTCCACATGGTTTGACAGACACGCCGGGCATCGGAAAATAATTCAACCAATTCGGCGGCCATCCAGTCTTTTTCGATCAGCAAAGCAAAAGATTCGTCAAGTTTCTCATAAGAGTATTTTGTGATCTTCTTGTTGTGAAGAGTCAGGCAACGCGCGATAGCCGCATGATAAATTGTGTTTGCCACGGCACGCTGAGTTCCGGAATCTAACGTCCCGGTCAAACGCTTTGAAGCTTCTTTGATCAACTGTAATTGGCCTATCGAAGAGTCGGGGCCGAAGAATAATTGCTTCAGGGATTGCCCGACAAGCAAAGCCACATCAGACTGCCGGCTCGCTGAAATCTCCGAAACAGTCGGAAACAACAAGCTGCTGCCGGGCATGACCTCGGTCAGCTCGCCATGGAGCATTTGAGTTAGATTTTCTTCGGCGCATTCCGCCTCTGATGATTCTTGATTCCTTACCGCCACGGCGAACAGATCCGCCAGTTGGCCAAGTCGTAATCCGAATGTCGTTTTTTTGTTACTGCTCATATAAAGCCTCACGTTCGGTGTTCTGCGTTCTGCGAAGTCCACACCATCGCAGCACGCAGAACTATATTGTTCTCTCATAGATACCTTACGCGGCTTATTGGTAATATTACCGTCCTTTTGCCAAAAATTTCATTAATTCCAGCATTTCTTCATCAATCTCGTGCTCTGACGCCACTGACTCGCGGAGCAAACGCTTCGCCGCGGCCTGAAATCGCCTCTTGACGGCGAAAATCATGCTGGAAGCTTTCGTTGTCTCATCAACACCGTATTTGCGGCACAACTCTTCAAGCCCCAGCGGCTCGGCAGAAGCTAAGATCGGATGCAGGACCCTGTCGTTGAACATGTCCCAATGTACCGCCATGGCGCTCTGACGGCATTCAGTCTCTACCTCCTCAAGCATACGATCCAATAGCTCGCACACCCAGGCGTAGTGAAAAACCTCATCTGAATCCAGATTATCGGCCGCCTCCGGCAGCTCGCCAAAGGTGGAGTCTTCCAGAGAAATGATTTTGTCCTGAGGTATCCGCTTTTGGGCAATTTCCTTTCGGTGCTCGCTGACCAAATAGTGATCCAATGCCCTTAAAAGAAGTGTCCGAAAACGGCCTTTTGCCCTATCAGCCCGTTGAATCAGCTCGCGACCCAAAACAACTTCATGAAAAAATCCCTGAGTTAGGTCCTTTGCCTTCTCGCTGTTATACCCCTTATGCCGCAGGTAGCAGTAAACGGGTTTCCAGTAAGCCCTGAGAAAATCGCCGACCAGGGCCTTGCTTGCGGCATCATCATTCGAACCTATTGCCTCAATCGCAGTCCAGCAGGTGGCTCCGAAGGTCCTCTTTGCTCCCCCGATGCTCGTATATTTGTCGGCCTTCATAGCAATCATTCCGAAATCTCAGATTCAGCTATGCCACAGGTACACAAAACCGAACTCACATACCCGGCCGTGAATTTGTTGCCGGCAAGAGATGCTATCGCTTGAGGCCGGAGCATACTTAAAAGCCAATTCTACAGAAAAAATCTCCTATTTGCAAGCTCCAAATGGCCAGTCCCATGATTTTATTAAAATTCCTGCAATATGGCGAATTTCCTGCGTTTGTTTGTGTGGAAACAAGAAAAGAAACAACAAATTGTCAATTTAAGACTTCCGCAAAATGAGTGATTTTTGACAGAGGTCAGAGTTGATAAGCAA
>CAZHBL010000002.1:0-46234 GCA_964530105.1 uncultured Pirellulales bacterium
TAACGCCATAAGACGTTATTTTACAAATATTTATGAATTTTACAGAAGTGTTATTTGAGATACAAAAGGAGGTCGATTATGAGGAATATCAGTTTCAGTGCTAAGAAGGTGATTTATGGTGTTTGTGTAATCCTGGCTCTATGTCAATTTGGTGTGAATGCAGCAACATTACCGCCGGACCCGGACAACGCCGCCCTGCTGTATTATCAGGCATTTCTGCTTTTACCCGATCCTAATATGAACCTGATATATCCTGTCTTAGATGGTGCTGAGCCAGACGAAAAGGTCAGAGAATACCTGAATCTGTCGGACTGTCGTGAAACAATCGAATTTGCAGAGGTCGCCGCTCAACTACCCTATTGCAACTGGGGCATACGGTTTTCACAGGGTTTCGGAGCATGTTTACCACAATTGGAGTATTTTCGGCCTCTCAGGTTTCTGCTTTATGCTGATGCAAGAGTTCTCGCGAAGGACGGAGACTATCAGGCTGCGTTCAATCGCTGTTTGACAATACGCCGAATTGCCTGGCATGTCGGTGACGACACAATGCTTAATTATGTGGTTTCGGTGGACACAGATGGATCAGCTTTGCGTTATATTCAGGACATTCTTGGTTCCATGTCGCCGGATACTGAGATACTCACATGGTTGAGAGGTCGGCTTGCTTCTGTGCAGGGCGCTGTTCTATCGCCTGCCAAGGTGTTAGAAATGAATTTGGAGTTAATACTTCAGTCTATGCGTAACGATCCTGATGATCTCTTATGGCTGAGAGAACAGCTTGCGGAAGACGACGAAGGAAATGATCCTGAGTTTTTCTGGAATCTGACTGATGAAGAATTGCTTACAATAATTGCTGAACCATACGCTGATTTCTTAGATAATGCTCTTGGAGTAATCGACAGCGAAATGTCGTATGAAGAAAAATATACTGAACTTCAGAAACTTATAGATGAACTAAAGGAAGAATTTGGTGATGTCTCTGGTACCAAAGAGTTAATTCTTTCCTTTGGGCCGGAGGTAACCCAAATCTATTCTATTCAAATTGGGTATACAGCTCGGCTGAATGCCCTTAAAGCTGCCATAGAGATTTATCTTGCGACGGCGAATACAGGGCAATTACCTGATACAATTCCTGATTATTTGCCAAAGGACCCGTTTAGCGGCCAGGATTTTGAGTATGAGATAACAGAAAATGGATTTGTTCTACGCTGTCGGGCTAAAGATATCTATACGACATTGCGGAGGTTCTGGCCACCGGGTACTCCTCCAGAAGTTCTGGCAAAGGGTATAGTTTATGAATACGAGTTTAAGGTCCAAAGTAATATGGAGAATAATTAAGACGGTTACATAAATACTCCTATGCTTGATATTGTACATGAGCATGAATTTGAACTGCAAATGTAGGACAATGACGAGGTTCAGTCCTACTGATTTATGACCAACCATGCCAATGGTTCTTTTAATTCTGATCACCACTTCTCTTTATATTATAATGTTGGTGCTTACCATACTCCCGCTCAAGAAATCTTGAAATTTCTCGTGAAACAGGTTATTGTCTGCTTCTGATGAAAACTTTAGCAACCAGTTATCTTTAAGATGGAGACTATTAAGATGAGTGATTCACGTTGGACGAGACGTAATTTCTTAAAGGCGGTTGGCCTTGGTGCGGCGGCGCTTTCGATGCAGGGTGTTGATGTTTTTGGCGATGGCAAAAGCAAGCCGAATATCCTGTTTATTTTCACCGATGACCAGTGTTTCGAGACGCTGCATGCGCTGGGCTGCGACGAAATAAAGACGCCGAACCTTGACAGGCTCGTCAAGGCCGGCGTGACTTTCACACACGCTTATAACCAGGGCGGCTGGCACGGCGCCATTTGCGTAGCCAGTAGAACGATGCTCAATACGGGTCGATTCCTGTGGTTCGCCAGGGATGTTGAGCCGAGTCTCAAGCAGGAAACCGCCGTCGGCAGGTTCTGGTCGCAGTATATGAAACGGGCCGGCTACGAAACCTACATGAGCGGCAAATGGCACGTGATGGGTATTAACCCGAAAGATATTTTTGACCACGTCAAGAACGTCCGCCCCGGTATGGCCGATCAAACGCCGGAAGGATATAACCGCCCTGTCGAGGGACAGCCGGACCCGTGGAAACCGTGGGACAAAAAACGCGGCGGCTATTGGAAAGGCGGCAAACACTGGAGCGAAGTTCTTGGTGATGACGCCGAGGGATTTCTCGATAACGCTTCAAAGAGTGATAAGCCTTTCTTTATGTACCTTGCTTTTAATGCTCCGCACGACCCGCGTCAGTCTCCGAAACAATACGTGGACAAATATCCGCTGGAAAATATCAAAGTTCCCGACAATTTCCTGCCGGAATATCCATATAAGGATTCAATCGGCTGCGGCGAGAATCTCAGAGATGAAAAGCTCGCTCCTTTTCCGCGGACGAAGTACGCCGTCAAAGTGAACCGTCAGGAATATTATGCCGCTATTACCTACATGGATACACAGGTCGGGCGCATTCTCGATGCGCTCGAAAAGACCGGAAAAGCCGGCAACACCTATATTTTCTTCACCGCCGACCAGGGATTAGCGGTCGGCCATCACGGCCTGATGGGCAAGCAAAACTTGTACGACCACAGCGTCAGGGTTCCGCTGATGGTGGTCGGCCCGGATGTTCCGAAAAATAAAAGAATAGACGCCCCGGTTTATCTTCAGGACATCATGCCTTCGACTCTTGAGCTTGCCGGAATTGAGAAGCCGAAACAAGTGCAGTTTAAAAGCCTGATGCCGCTTATTGACGGCAGAGTAAAAAGCAGCTACGACGCCATCTACGGCGGCTATATCGACTTTCAAAGGATGGTCTGCATGGACGGTTATAAAATGATTTATTACCCGAAAATCGACAAGACTCTGCTCTATAATCTAAAAGGAGACCCGCTTGAGATGGAAAACCTTGCCGGTGACCCGGCCAACGCC
Organism: uncultured Pirellulales bacterium; assembly: GCA_964530105.1. Lineage (GTDB taxonomy): Bacteria > Planctomycetota > Phycisphaerae > Sedimentisphaerales > Anaerobacaceae > JAFGPJ01. The sequence continues at coordinate 2,980 of CAZHBL010000002.1, forward strand.
GGATTGATAAAAAGACTGAAGGCCCGGCTGAAAGAATTGCAGAAAGAAGTTGGCGATACGCTCGATCTTGATAGACCAACCAAATCATAAAATCGGTTTACGAAAGGTGCTGCGATGAAAAAGTTGTTGTTAATGATTGCTTTGGCGATGTTTGGCTGTTTGAGTGTTGCTACGGCCCGGCAAGATAAAGTTGAGACGGCACAAAACAAAACGCAGGAATTTTTGCTGCAAAAGAAATACCTGAACTTCCCGGTCAAAAACGGGGCCCAGAAACACCTGATTCATCTGATTATTGACAACAAGATAATTCGGGAATTTGAGATCGAACTTGCCCCTGATGAGCCTGACTTCTGGGTGTTTCTGGAAATCGGCGACTTCGCAGGAAAAAAAGCAATCCTGTGGATAGATAAGTATGAACCGGCCAAAGGCAAAGGTTTCGATTCCGTCTATCAGGCGGACACTTATATCGGGCAAGAGAAAGTCTATAAAGAAAAACTGCGTCCACAGATCCACTTTACCTCACGTCGTGGCTGGAACAACGATGCGAACGGAATGGTCTATTATGACGGGCAGTACCATCTGTTTTATCAACATAATCCCTATGGCTGGAACTGGGGTAACATGACATGGGGCCATGCGGTTAGCACGGATATGATACATTGGATGGAACGAGGCGATGCGATTCACCCCAACCGGCTTGGGACGATTTTTTCCGGTTCGGCTGTTGTCGATGTAAACAATACGACAGGTTTCCAAACCGGCGACGAAAAGGTCATTGTATGTATCTACACCTCCGCAGGCGGAACGAATCCCATGTCAAAGGGCCAGCCTTTTACTCAGTCAATCGCATACAGCAACGATCGGGGCAAGACGTTGAAGGTTTACGAAGGCAATCCCGTCGTCAGCCATATTAACGGCGGCAATCGTGACCCAAAAGTCATCTGGAATGAGCAGACGAATCAATGGGTGATGGCGCTATATCTTGACGATAATACGATGGGATTTTTAACATCGAAGGACTTGAAATCGTGGGAATTGCAGAGCAGGCTCAAGTGCTTTCACGAATGTCCTGAATTGTTTGAGCTGCCGGTAGATGGGGACCGAAACAACAAAAGATGGATACTATACGGCGGCAGCGGCGATTACTTGCTCGGTTCTTTTGACGGCAGGCAATTCACGCCTGAAGCACGCCCGATACCATTCCAGCACGGCAACTGCTTCTATGCCTCCCAGACGTTCAGCAACATCCCCATCCAGGACGGCCGGCGAATCCAAATGGCCTGGGGCCGGGTCGCAATGCCCGGTATGCCGTTTAACCAGATGATGCTTTTTCCGGTGACGTTAACTCTGCGGACAACCGAAGAAGGACCTCGAATGTTCGCTGAGCCTATAAGAGAAATCGAAAAGCTCCATAAAAGGCAATGGCGATGGGAGAACAAAATCCTAAAACCGGAAGAAAATCTGCTTTCGGGAATATCGGGTGAGCTGTTTCATATTCGTGCCGAGCTGAAGGTCGGTGACATACAGGAAATCGGCTTTGTCATCTGGGACGTCCCGGTTGTCTATGACGTCCGGAAACAGCAGCTCTCCTGCCAGAATAAGACAGCCACATTGAAAGCGGTGGATGGCAACATTCGGCTTGAAATATTGGTGGATCGCACTTCCATCGAGATATTCGCTAACGACGGCAGGGTTTATATGCCGATTGGTGTAATTCTTGCCGGCAACTCGAAATCGCTCGAAATATTCTCAAAAGGCGGCGATACAGAAATTAAATCTCTGGAAGTTTTCGGGCTCCGTTCCATTTGGCAGTAGGGAAAGAGTAAAACAATATTTGTAGGATGGGCAGGTTTTACTGCCCATGCTGTTTGGTTTACATTGTTTTATTCAGCATGGGCAAACAAGTTGCCCATCCTACAGGTCAATCGGCTTTCTTGTAGAACTCTGCTTCTTTGTCTGAAAGTCTTTTTTGTTGGATCATTGTTTGTACGCGCTGCATATCGACGTCTCTTGGCTGACCGCCCGAAGCCGAGACAGCGGCAGCTTCAGAGCCGGCGGGAATCACCTTTAGGAATCTGTCCGTAGAAACGGTCGAAATAAACAACGCCACAATAAACACGCAGGCTGCAAACGCCCCGGCGAATTGCTGCTTTTGTGCCGGCGCTCTGTCGAATTTCTCGAAGCGGCACTTGTCACATTGTATGCAATCGGCGTTATCTTTGCCGGTTAGGCCGTAAGGGCAATGGCCGAATTTCTTGGCCGGAAGGTATCGTTTGAGTATTGCAGCACGATTTAGAAGCGATAGAAAAGCCCCGGCCGGACAAAAGTACCGGCACCAGAAACGAGGCCAAAAAAGTGAGCCGATTAATGCCGCCGCTACAATTAACAGCAATGCCGACCTGAAATCGACGGTCGTAAGCCGTAAGCCGAATACCGAAATGAGCGGATCGGCCGCCAGCGTCGTGCGGTTTCTGGAAGCAAAGAACACTATGACCATAATCAGAAGAATGACGTACTTGACAAACCTTGCCTTTCGCATCGAATCGTTTGAGAGTGGCGGCTTGAATTTTCCGGGCAGGACGTAGCTAATCAGCTCCTGTGCCGCCCCGAATGGGCAGATATAACCACAGTAAAGATTGCCGAAGATGATTACGAGAAGCGGTATTCCTATGATGAATAGAAACATGCCCGTTAATGCTAAGGCTGGTATGTGCAGGGACAAAATGTTGACAATTTGATCGCTAGAATACTGGGCGTTAAGCCATATTCCCCCAATGCCCAGGCTCAGGCATAGAACAACCAGCCGGCTCCAAAAACCACCTAAATACGTCACGATTAAAGCGAGGGCAAAAGCAGCCATCAAATATTTAGCGTGAACGTCCGGCAGATAATTTGCCCGGTGTGCTAATTGTTCGGCGCCAGGTCCTATCGGCCGGCCAAGTACCTCGGCGGTGAATCTTTGCCCCGACATCTGAAGTGCCGATAGGATAGCTTCGGAACTGATGGTAGCTCCCGTTACGGCTTGAACGTCGGCGAAAGACTTGGACCCAAAAAGATGATGACCGATCAGAGTGTCATTCCACTTATTGAGAAGATCGAGATAAGACGGAGTTTCATTTGACCGAATCAGGTTAAATCCGATGAGATTGCCGTCATGCTCGTCCACATAGACGGCAAGGTTTATCCTACCGCCGAAACCGCGGACTTCCGGCGCCAGATCCTGCGAGCTGAAGATGTACCTGGTGAGCTGGTCATTGACATCGAATACTCTATAGTAATCGATTTTTCGAGAGCCGTCGCGCAGGGTGGCAGATTGCCGCTCGGCACGGAATTCACCTGCAAGCGCCCGGACGGAATATTCTGGCAAAGAGGGCGTCAGACGTGCTCCGGCATAAGTAAGCAGGTTGGAACACAAAACAAATGATGCCCCAACGCCGAACAAGACGTACCCGAGGCTGCGATACCTCAAGCCAGCCGTCTCAGGAATCAACAGCTTTTGTGGCCTGGTAATTTTCAGCACTGCCGGCGGTAAATTAGCTAAAATGAATATCACAGATACGAGCAGCGCCATTTTAGTCCCGAGGACGGGAACCAAAGCAAGGCTCGTAACCGCTCCTCCCGCCGCCGCCCCGATATGGTCGGATGTCTCAAGTATGCTGCCGGTAAGGCCCGTCTTAAAGCCGGAATCAGCCAACTGCCCGGCCGCTATCGGGAAGTAACAACCGGTACAGAGGCCGCACAGGACAAACGCAATCGCAAATGCCAACTGTGACCACCACTCACCCGGCCATAAAGCAATTGCACAGAATAAGAGCGAATGTATAAATATCACTACCAGTAATAGTTTTTCGTTGCGGCTTATTTTTTCCTGTGACATGAAATATCGTATCGAAGCGGCACCGGCGGCAAGACCCGCCATAAACAAAGATGAAACAACCCCGATGTGCAGATACAACGAGCCGAAACGTGTCTGGTAAAGATACATCAGAACAATCACCGCCCCGATGCCCACCGCCCCGGTCGAGAAGACCAAAAAGCTGCCGTCGAAGCTTGAGGCCCTGCCTTCTCCCGTGGATTTTAGAATATAAATAATCCTCAATATGACAATGACCAGGATGGGTATAAGAAAAGCGAGCGGGCCGGCAAGGACCATGTGTTTGATGAGTCGTGCCGCCGGCGCTCCGGATTGCTTGGCTGCCAACAATAAGCTGTAAAGATGAGTCAAAGGTTTTGAATCACGGTTGATAAGGTAATCCTGCGGTAAATCCGCACCTTCGTAACTTTTCACCGCCGCCGCGGCACGGTCCGGCAGGTAAACCGAAAGCAAAGCCTCCGGATTAAAAAGACGCCCTGCGCCGTTTATCGATGCGAAACGGTCTCGCAGTGTACCTGGCTCACCAGTAACGCTTTTGGAGTCGGATGCAATAAACCACGTCCCCTCTCCGGGCGCCAGGACAGTTTGTGAAAAGACTTTCTCCAGCGTCAACTTTGTTGAAGCGCCGAGATTGACAAGCTCGGTACCCATAATATTCTCGCCCCCTGCCGTTCGAACTGCTAAGACACCATTCGGCTTCAAGGACCCTTTGATTTGGCGATAGAATTCGAGCGTATAATAGCGATTGAGGACCGAGCTGGTCGCATCAGGCAGATTGAGGATGACGATATCGAATGATTCCTTCTTACCTGCCAGCAGAGAGCGCACGTCGCCGGCGGTAGTTTCAAATCGCTCATCGGTTATTTTCAGCCCCGATGGTATATATCTGTTGACCTTCTGCATATACTCGCTGTCGCAGTGTGTCCAGGTAACGTTTTCAATCTGTGGCAGTTGCAGAAGCTCACGACAAAGGCCCAGCCCTGAGCCGATTACCAGCACGTTCCGGGCATCCGGTTTTTGACACAGAGCGATTGCAGCGATTCTTCCGGCAGAACTTTCATCGGGCAGTGCCTCTGCCACGCTGCCTTCGCGTATCGCGACCCACTGGCCCCGGTAATTGCCGTACAAATACTCGGCCTGAGCGGTCTGGAATGACCCTGTAAGTGCTTCTTTGGGCAGCAGCTTCGTCCATTTAATGACCCGCATACGATTCATTAGAGTTTCATCGTATCCACGGACCAGTAAGAGACAAACAGCGACGGGCACAAGCAAAGATAATGCACATGCAATAAATCGGCCGGCGAGTCCTGCGGCTCGTCGCGTATCCGGCACAAAAATCCCTGCAAGCCGAACGAGAAAGACGGACAATGACAAAATCAACGCAAGCAGAAGGAATATCCTCGCTGAGCTTATACCGAAAACCAGCAGGATAGTGGCCCCGATGCCGCCGGCGAAACTCCCCGCCGCCTCGAGCATGTAAACGTGCGAGACGGGTAATCTCCCTCCTTGCCGAATAGAGCCGGACTCAATCCAGCGGCAGGCTATCGGAAACAGCATTCCCGTGACCAGACTGATTGGGGCGTTAACGATTGTCGATACGAGGAGAATGTCCCGAATGGACCAGAGGGTGTATGATTCGATGCCGGCAAGCTCCCGCGCCTGGAGAATCAATATCACCTGCAGAACAAAAGCCGGCAGGTACGCCAAGAAAAGAAATTCGATCCCTTTGAGCAATTTTTCGGTGAGAATTTCCGCTTTGCGAACGAGCAGTGCTCCTAATCCGACCCATAAAAACCACGAGCCGAAAAATATGCCGACGCTGATATCGTTACCTTCGAAGGTGGTGACAAACTCGCGGAAAAGCAAAGTCTGGGCCGCGATTGAAAAAAGGCCGTAACTGAATATCAGCAAGCCCCGGGCGAACCTCATTTCTCGTTCTCACCAAAAACTTCCGCCTGAAAGACAAGAAAGCTTGCGCCTTGTTTCCAGGCATCTGAGGGCAATCCGGCCTTGAGGGACAGTTGCGTGAGCATTTGATTGACGTCCCAGTCCTGCTCGGGCGCGACCTGCGGCAGAAAGACGGCCGAATGTCCATCTTTATTTAGTACGACGCCGTCAATACCAATTCTGATCTCATCCGGCGATAAAATCGGCGCCGGGACGGTCAGCGCGGAAATTTCGATTGTGATGTCTTTTAATTCGTCCTGTGATACCGGCGCAAAGCGCCTGTCGTTCACGCAGGCGTTGATTGCGTTCATTATGACCGACTTATACAAAGGCTGGCGTGGAAAAATATCGCCGATACAACCTCTTAGCCTGCCGTTTTTATTCAGCGTTACGAAAGCCGCCCGAGCAGGCCGCATCGCATCGCTGATTTCAATCCCAAGATCGGACGCATCCGGAACGCGGCGATTTTGCAGGGCGTAAGCCATAGTTTTGCGGGCCAGCAGTAAAAGCTGTTTCTTATCATTCTCGGTTAATGCTTGAGTTGCTGTATTTTGTTGAGCTTGGTGCAGATATTGCCATGCGCCGGTGAAAGCGACGGAAAGATAACTGACTGAATTCGTGTAATCGCCGGCCTCCTGGCCGGATGTGGCGTAATTGACCAAATGAGCCTCGCTCGACTTGCTTAGCATCGACAGCAGTATCGTGATTGGTATGTAGCCGCAAATCGTTGCCCCGGTCTTCCGCCGGTAATCGTAAAAGCCCGGGCCGTCTAATTTGGAGATGTGCTCAAACGCTCCCATATCAAGCTTCTTGATTTGTTCCGGAATGTCTTGCTTGAATGGGACATAGTCGTAGGTTGGCCCGTAGTGTACGAAATCCGAGCTTGCTATGACAAGCGTCTCATTATCAATGAGGCTGCTCAAAATGCCTGCGGCCTTGTCAATTGTCTGCTTCGAACAGCTTCCGGCGACAATCGGCACGAGCTTAAAGTCGGTCTGGCAATGCTGCAGCAGCGGCACCTCTATCTGGACGCTGTGTTCATACTCGTCCGTCTCCGGCACGTTCTGAAAGACCGGGAATTTGAGAAGCTTGTCTACGAACTCGACGTCCAGCGGCACCTGGCCCAAAGGTGTCTTGTAGGCAGTAGCCCTCGATACACTCAGCACTTCTTCCATGGGGACCCTGTGACTCGGGCCGATTATGACAATGCGTTTGTATTTCCTGTTGGTGCTCTTTAGGGTCATAGCCGCGGTTGGGCCGGAATATTGATAGCCTGCGTGAGGCAGGATCAGTGCAATGACATTATCTATCGGCTTGACGGAAGCTTTCTCAAAAAGGTCGTCGATTTGCTTTTTCAGCGCATCGGCGTCGGCTGGATACCACGCGCCGGCCAGCGGCGAATTTATAACGTTTTTTTCAGGTTCGGCGGATTTGCCCGGCGAAACCACAGCCGCTACGCTCGAAGGAGCAGGAGATTCTTTCTTACATACGCATACAAGAAGAAGGCCAAGCACACATACGCCCAGGGTCGGCAGGTGCAATAACTGTTTACACCGTTCTGATTTATTCAACTGCTTGTCCATATCAACCGCTCCATTTGCCTTGTTTTAGAATATTTTCCATGGGTTTGACGGGGCCGGGATATTTTTTGAATCGAACAGCCCGTATGAATTTACGCGGCGTGGCTTTCTTTATAAACCATGAAGTCCCTGCAACAATCGCCGAGCCTGCAACTATTAGTCTTCGAATAAATATCCTTCGTGTCATTTCCAGACTCCGTATATTTCCATGCCGCAATCCGGACAGCGGCCCTGGCTAATCCGGTTTTTCAGAATCGTATAGCCGCTGCGTTCGACCAGCAGCTTTTTGCAGCCAGGGCAATAGGTATTCTGCCCTTCTTTGCTGGCAACATTACCGATATAGACAAAATGAAGCCCTTCGTCCATTGCGATTTTGCGGGCCGTCTCCAAAGTTCTCAGCGAGGTCGGCGGCAAATTCCGCATTTGATAACGGGGGTAAAATCCCGAAAAGTGCAGCGGCGTATCGGCGCCGAGATTCATTTTCACCCAGCGCGAAAGCTCTCGCATCTGCTGCGGCTCATCGTTCAACGTCGGAATAACCAGGTTCGTCACTTCGAGATGTACCTCGGCGGCCTTGGTCAGAATAAGAACGTTCTGGACGGGCTTCAACGTCGCCGAGCAGACCTGGCGATAGAAGTCCTCGGTAATTCCCTTCAAATCGATGTTCGCCGCATCAACTTGCTGGAGAAGCTTCTTCCACGGCTCTTCATTTGCGTACCCGGCCGTAACGAGAACGTTTCGTATCCCGGCCTCATGGGCCAGTTTCGAACAATCGTAAGTATATTCGTAATAGACGATAGGATCAGTATAGGTATAGGCTATCGACGGGCACTGATATTTATTGGCCTCGGCAACAAGCTTTTCAGGCGGACAATTATATGCCGGAATATTCTCATCCTCGGGGTTCGCCTGGGAAATCTCCCAGTTCTGGCAGTTTTTACAGTGGAGATTGCAGCCAACGGTCGCTAATGAAAGAATACTGCTGCCCGGCAGGAAATGAAAGAGCGGCTTCTTCTCGACCGGGTCGATATGGATAGAGCAGGGATAACCATAGACGACGGTTCGCAGCACGCCGTCGATATTGATTCGGACCCGACATTCGCCGCTCTGGCCGGGCCCAATCAGGCACAACTTCGGACATAATTCGCACTGAACCTTCACTCTTATGTCTCGTTAATACGTTTTATCCAGCCAAAAGCTTAAAATATCGCCTCTTAAATCCTGCCGGATTCAGACGGTTCGCGGATCGGGGTGAACCCACGGTAAACGATACGGTCGGCGTAAAAGATTGTTCGCCTCGTCATCATCTATGACCCGGCCTTTTTCAGGGTCCCAGGCCAAAGTCCGGCCGAGTTTACAGGCGATGTTGGCCAGGATGCACGATGAGGCGGTAATATAACCCTCTTCGATATCGCATACGGGCCTGCCGCGGGAATCAATCGCGTCTAGGAAATTCCGATAGTGCCGCCGCATGGGTGCTGCCACATGACGCTCCAGGTCCTTCTCTGTCTTGTCTTCTGGGTACTTGTCATACTCATAGAGCGCATCGCCGTGGGCCTTTTCACCGTCCCTGCCGCGAGGAATAAAATCGTACTTGTAAACGTCGGCCTTGAGTGTGCCTTTGTCGCCATAAATGAAGCCTGCCCACGGATATTCCGGATCTGTCGGATTGCCCCAGGTACGATGCGTCCAGACCACAGGCATTTCGCCGAAATCGAATGTGGCGACCTGGGTATCGCTGATATTGGCCTTGCTTTCCTTATCTACAAGGATTCCGCCGGATGAGCTGATGGTCTTCGGCCAGCGTAAATCGAGCAGCCAGCGGACCATATCCAGCATGTGCACGCCCATGTCGCCTATGATACCGTTGCCGTATTCCATGAAAGCTCGCCAGCCCCGCGGGTGTTTCCACGAACAATAAGGCAGCATCGGTGCCGGGCCAGTCCACATCTCGTAATCGAGATTCTCCGGTGGATCAATGTCCGGCGGATTGCCCCTGGCTCGCATGGTATAATAGCAGCAAATCTCGGCGTATTTGATTTTGCCGAGCTTGCCGGCTTTGATGATATTTTCGCGTGCTTCGATCAGATGAGGCGTGCTTCGCCGCTGCATGTTCACCTGCACGACTCGTTTGTATTTTCGAGCTGCGGCAAGCATTGCCTGGCCCTCGACGACGTCCACGCTGATGGGTTTTTCGACGTAAACATCCGCGCCGGCCTTAACCGCGGCAATCATCGCCAGGGCATGCCAGTGGTCGGGCGTGGCGATATGCACGATATCGAGCTTTTCATTCTTCAGCATCTCTCGATAATCGCCGTATGTATTGGGCGTGTTTTTCGAGACCTGCCGCTCGGCAATCATTCTGGCGGCATCGGCAACCATATTCTTGTCCACGTCGCACACCGCGACAACCTCGACCGGTTCGATCTGAAGCAGGCGGAACAGGCAGCTCTTGCCGTACCAACCGGAGCCGATGAGGCCTATACGTCTGGGTTTTTGATGGGTTGATTCGCCGGCATACATGCCGAGAGTTGGAAGAGCAACCGAAGCAACGCCTGCTTTTAGAAAATCACGACGATCCATAAAATACCTCCAGAAATTAACCTAATAATGGACCAATATCTTGCTGGATTATACTTGTATTAAGAGTTGTTTGCAAGTATCTCTTCGAACGATTCTGATGGGTCTGCCCCGGCCTTAGAAGCTGTATAATGCTCCCCGGTTTTACGTCACAGATTATGTTAATTTGTTTCTGCTATTCTGTTTTTTCCTCTTTGAATTAATGTAAACTTTTGCACTTTTGTTAATGCCCTAAGCCGCATTTGCGAGTGCCTCGATTAAGAAGTCGAATTTATTGTCATGTACGCTCGAATTGCCGAACATAGCTTTTATTCTTTCACGCCAGAGTTCACGACGCAGACAACTCAACGCATCTGCAAAACTTGGGGTACTCTTTTGACGGTACCACGGTTGGACAAGATAATATCTTTGACGGGACTTCTGGTTAATGTACCACAACCATACTATCGAATAGAGCCAGAGGCCCAAAGCGGCAGCACGTTCGGGACCTTTTGCCTTATAGCTCTGCGGTTGCTGGGCTCCCAAAGACTGCTTGGTTTGCTTGAAGGTATCTTCAATGGCCCAGCGATCACCATAACAGTTCAACACCTCGGCGGCGGACATCTCAATATCAGTCGTAAAAAAGAAGTCATCTTTTTCTTTACCCTGCGGGTCTCGGCTGATGACAAGTTTAACCGGCTTTCTCGAAACCGACGGCCAAAGCACGATACGAGTATATACCAGACGTTCAACCATGGTGCCTCGCTGAGAAAACATGATGGGTCTTCCAGTTTTGAATATGTGCTGCCATTTTTTCGAGCTTGGCCAATTTCTTTCCCTTGGTGCGGGGACGGCCCCGACGTTTGGCCCTTCTCCTGGGCGGCAGGTCGTAGAGCCTGGCATCGCGTCTGATCCTGGAGATGATCGTTACGTTGGCAAGCGGCTTGCCAGCAAGGGTGGCGTAAAAACCATCGCCCACCACGCGAATGGCCCGTTGCGGCAACCATTCGCAGACCTGCTGAATCATTTCCACAGCAAGTTCGATCAGTGTTTTCTGCTTTTTCCGGTGCAATCGCATGTTGATCGGCAATCCCAACGGTTCGCCCCCCCAGGGCGGCTGGATTTGCAGCGTCAGAACCACTATATTCAAACCCCAGGCATAGACAATGTTTTTCTTGGTCGAGCGGACCGCATCCCGCCAATATCCGGCACCGTTGATCTTTCTGCCGGTGTGGTGGAACAGCGTATCGTCCAGGGCCAGGGTTACTATGCCCTTGGGGCAAAACCGGGCAACCAGAATCAAGGTCAATGTTTGCCACAGTTGACTGATGGCCCATCGTGCATCTGGAAAGAAACGATGATAGGCGTCGTGAGCATGTTTGCATCTCGGATCGGCAAACGGCAGGATGCCGGTGACGGTTCTGCGTGCGGTGCACAGTATCCAACCGGTCATCAAGGTGAGGAAAATCTCGCCACCGGGCCTGGTAAATATCTGAAAAAACTGGCCAAGAAGTTCCGACCATGTCGAAGATATAGTGTGCATATCGACCTCCCTGTCTTAATCGTAAGTCCAATAAAGACATCGGATGGTCGATATGTTTTTGTGTACAAACCATTAAAATATGTAGCCTAAAAAAGTGCGAAAGTTTACTTAATGCATCGATCTTTTTTTTGTGTTTTGGATGATTGAAGTTGTTGTAATCCTCGTCGTAATACCACAGGCCGGGGATAAGTTCTACGTCACTCAAAGGTACGGGTTTTGGAGGTATATTTGAAGATGCACTTATACCATACATAGGCAGCCCGGCCATTTCCAACCTGACTATACCTTCGTCGCTAATTTCGACAAAGAGAGGTTCTGTGTCCATAATTACCTGTGGAAAGTTAAACTGAGACGCCTTAGGTTCTTTATCTTTACGTACCCAATAATGATTGGATTTCAGTTCTCCTTTTGCTTTACGTTTTGACAGTTCTCTACAAGCGTCCAACAGGTCATGATAATCCGTTTCACACAGTAATCGCTCTCTCCTGTTCTGAGCTTCGACGTAAGCATGAAATAAAAGGACAGTTGGCGCTACAATGATAATTGCTAACACGATTAGAAAAATATGAACTATTATACGTCTCAGCTCTTTTTTTGGTTTCATCCTGGTATCCTTACTGATTATTCTCGGCCTTTATGCTTATAATGAAAAGGATGGGCTTTTTCAACAATGCTACTGTTATTGATTGTTCTTATCTTTCTCCAATGCGGTATAATGTTTCACTCTGATATTAAGCAGATGCGTTTATTTGGCTTTTTCATAATACTTTCTCTCTATTCTAAAAGACTGACTCTCTCAACAGCCTAACCGTCCTTAGTTTCCCTTAGTTTTTTTATAAAGTACCTGGGCATTCTTGATAGCATATTTCCAAAAGGAATCCCAATCTTGTTGATGGAAACCATATAATATCCAGCTATTATTTCTCCATTCTATTGCAAGAAGAAAAACATCTCCTGAAGGGAAGAATGCGAAACACTCATAATAGCCGGATGTGCCGTCAAATATGTCCAAATGACATTTTTCCCGAGTTGAGGTTCATATTTTTTGAATTCATCCATGAACTGTGGGGATACCGAGCCTTCGTTTGGGTCGTATGTACCTTCGAAAAGCATATTCATCGTTCTGTAAAAAAATGCCTTGGCCTGCTGTTCCCGGTTCGGAGATACCAATTCAAAGAATACCATCATTGCAAAGGGGCCCACCGTCGCACCTGCGATAAAGGAAATTGCAGATATTATGCACAAATTTTTAGTTTCCCTTTTCATAATACTTTCTCCTACTCGAAAGCATGGAGTTATTCAACAGCCCAATTCACCTGTTTTTCATGCGAATAAGTCTTTTAACGAATTTAATTGAATTTGTGCCTATCACTCTCGTTTGTCATCCACTACTACGGAGCATGGAATATTGACATCCGTAATAAGGACCTCGGCGCACTTCTCTATGCCTCGTGACGGCCATAAGCAAGTTAAATAGAGCATGTCACGCGATTGACCGTCTCGTGTTTCCTCAACTATGATCGGTTCGGTCTTCCGGACCTCACGAAGACTAATATCGTTAAATCCTCGCTTAATCTTCCCGATTCTCTCATACAACCTAGGTCCTAATTTGTAATAACCTATAGCAAAAAGAGCACGATGCAGAACAACATGCTTGCGACTTCTCCCGTGTTCGTCGAAGTCATATACAGGGGAAATATTTTTGATGGGCAAGTCTAAACGAATCTTGGCGTAATGTGATTCCCCTGACGGTAAACGAAGATATTTTCCGTAGGCTGGAGGATTCCGCAACATATTCCTCTGGAGTCTGTATGTGAGCTTTATGTAAACCGTTTCTGCATCGATTCGGATATCCACGGGGCAGCCGCTTTGAATGTCTATGTCCTCACAAATCCAAATGTCGTATAAGAATGGATTGGTCACATGGTAATCCAAAATCAAGATTTCTTCTGTCACTACAAATTTTTGAATCTGAATCATCGGGAGCAGTTTCTTCTCAAAGGCCACGGCTTCTGGGCTCTCTTTTGGTTGTTCTTTTTCTATAGCCAAGTCTTCTGCCTGTTTAGTGCGGCTGCAGCTACCCATCAAGGCAGAACAAACCAACAAAAACATATAAAGAAACAATATCCCGGTGTTTCTTATTGTTAATCGTAATCGTATCATAAGTCTGCTCCATAAAAAGACGTATGACTATAGAGAATTCCGGCAACCGACCATGTTTATTATATATAGCGTTTCTCAATAACAAAATGTTACCTCTAATTTTCGAAAAATGAGAAAAAAACTGAAAAAAGTTGTATTCACAATTCATACATAGAATATCTCGTGTGACTCAAACAGTTTAATGCTTTATACTGATATTTGTCAAAGTCCATTAATAGAAATCCTTGCTAATGAAAGGAAAACTGCAATGGCATGGCAAATAAACAGGAAAATGTTGGTTCTTGCTATATTGCTTCTTCTTATTTTCGTTTGCCCCTCGCTCCGGGCGGGGGAAATTGCGAAAGCTTTTCAATACTCTGTTGTAGAGCTTATATTTGAAGGGCCTGTGCAGGGCCCGATGGACGTTCCGGCTCGGGATATCGATTTCTGGGCATGCTTGCGGCACGAAAGCGGCTCGCCCGAATACACGATTCACGGCTTCTGGGATGGCGACGGCAAAGGCGGCACATCCGGCGGCATTTTCAAAATCCGCTTCTGCCCGACAAAGGCCGGACGCTGGGATCTATTTGAGGTATTTTCGAACAAACCGGAGCTAAACGGCCTGAAACAGGGCCAATACGTGACCGCCATCGCGTGGCATGGGCTTCCAGCCCGTGAAAACACGGCCAAGATGGCCGTGCCACATCCGAGCTTTTGGGTTGTTGATCCCGACAGTCCGGGCCGCCGATGGTATATGCGTTCGGACGGCTCGCACCAGTATATTTTCGGCAATACACATTATTCGTTTCTCTCCGGCTACCAAAACGGCGGCAAGCCCATTGGAAACGACATTGCCGCCGACGTCGCCGGCAATGCGAAATACTTTAAGAAGCTTCGCTTTAGCCTGTACGGCGACCGCTATCCTAATCCGAATGAAAAACCGTTTTTCGACGATAGCGGACATCTGAGTGATTCCGGTGATAATTCACATCGGCCGAATCCACGATGGTTTAACCAGCGTGCCGACCTGGCGGTGCAGACCGCGTGGGAGCATGATTTGATCACCGATTTGATTCTGTGCGGCCCGGATACCAAGGAATCCCGTTCCGTTCTGCGGGCCGGTAATAACAGCGGCGATCCTACGCCCTACCTTAAGTACATCGCCGCCCGCTACGGAAGTTATCCCAACGTCTGGATATGCCTGTGCAACGAATTCAATATCAAAGAACCGAATTATACCGAAAAGCAAATCGCTCGTTTCGGACAAATCATAAAGCAATATCTGCCGTATCCTACGCCGCTTAGCGTCCATACGGTGCCGCGGACGCTGTGGCCGGCGAAGTTCGATGAGCTTGGGCCCTGGAATGACCACCAGATTATCCAGAAGAAGATTCGAAATCTTCCCGATGCCGCCGATGCGATTGAATATACATGGCGAAACCCGGACGGCAAAGGGCCTCGCAACAAGCCGACAATAAACGATGAGCTGAGCTACGAAGGTAAAGGCGACAAACACACCGAGCAGGACACAATCGAGTCCCATCTCGGGGCATTTCTCGGCGGCGGCTACGGAACGACCGGCGAAAAACCAGCCAATAAGCTGGGCCAGTATTTCTGGGGATGCTTCAATCCTGTCGAGCACACAGCCGCCGACAATCTGAAGTACCTGCGCGAGATTATCGACGCCAATGTCAACTTCTGGAAAATTGCGCCCGGGACCGGCATCTTCTCGAATATGCATCCGGACTTTCGCGGCCTTGCCTGGCCGGGACACGAATATGTGCTTGGCACAAACAAGGCACACAGGGACATTGTCGCAAACCTGCCGGACGGGACATGGACAATCAAACGTTACGACATAATCAGCAAAGAAGAAAAGACACTGAGCCATGCCGCTTCCAGCAGCTTTACATTCGATGCCCCCGACAGCCGGGCAGTAATGTTTAATTTCAAGAGAAATTAAGGTGCGGACTGTTAAAGAAAAAACCAGCCGGTCGCCTTAACTGGCCGGCTTAACTGTGTATTTCATCCAGGGGCATGTCTCCTTCTGGGGGCATTCCTTGCAGCCGTGTTTGGTCGATACCAGCGGCAGAATGACGAAGGCATTTATGGCGAATACGATAAGCATAACCAGCAAGGGCAGCGAGAAATTACGTACCATGGGGATAACGCCGGCAACTATTGGAATGAACCAGAGCGGGACAATGACCGGAATATGCTTCTTGAATTTTTCGTCGAAGCATTCGATTGTTTGTTTGGAGCAAAACCTTGCCGCGATGTGCCCGTATCCGCAGGGACACGACCGCGTGTCGAAATACCTACAGAACGGGCAAACAAAGACCATAATCCATACGGAACCGGCGATGCCGTATGCCAGATATGCAATCGCGGATATCCAGCCCCCTGCCGAGCCGCCGTAGCTGGTAATAAGAATGACGGCTCCGAGCAGGATCATGACAATGTACGCCGTGTTGTTGATCAACTCCTGAGCGGGCGAGTACAGCCGCATCGCATCGCCGCGTTGACCGTTGTTGACCGGGTCCATTTGTGCAGCCATTGGCTTTCCTTTCACGGGAATCCGGGAAAGTTCTAACGGCTCGACTGTCCCTATTTTGCTTTTATATCATAGACCATAAGGACGTCACTATGTCGAACGTAAAGCCTGCCGTCGACAATCACCAGGTGCGACCAGCCCGGGCCGCTCATGCCAGGCTTCTTGGGTAGCTTGAACGTGCTTATCAGATTGTAGTTTTGAGGATCGGCTTCGATGAGGGCCAGAGTGTTGTCCTCGTAGCGAAAGTACAGATTGCCGTCGGCGTAAAGCACTGCCGCCGAGCCGCCGCCCGGCTGCTTCTTTTGCCACATGACTTTACCGGTCTTTGCTTCGATGCAAGTCGGTGCTCCCTTGCCGTGACCGTGGCCGCCGTAAATATAATCACCTATGCGGACGAGACCGCCGTGATGGTTCTGGAGGGTATTGGCGTTGAGAAAATAAATCTCTTTCGTGTTGACGCCGTTACCCGCCGCTGTCAATTCAAGCAACACGCTGCCGACACCATAGGCGGTCGAACAGAATATAAAATTTCCGTATACGATTGGAGTCGGAATATTAGCGACGTCATTTGCTATCTTATTGTATCCCCAGAGGAACCTGCCGTCCTTAGCGGCGACACCGATGATGCCCTTGTTCGTCAACTGGACGTATTGCCGGACGCCGCCCGCCTCGCTGACCACTATGGACGAATAGCCAGCTTCATCTTTGCCTTTTCCCCCGATGTCTGGCATCGAGCATTTCCAGATCAGCTTTCCTGTATTTTTGTCGAGCGCCGCCATGACATCATCCCTGCCGCCGGGCGTACAAAGCAGCTTGTCGCCGTCTATAAGTGGCGATTCGCTGTATTTCCAGCCGGGATTTTTTCCTCCCAGGTCCTTTTCAAGATTTTTGCTGAAGCGCATGCTGCCGGTTTTGGCATCGAGACAAACCAAATCGCCGGATGTACCGATTGCGTAAACAAGGCCATCATCGACGGTTGGCGTGCATCGTGGGCCGCCATCATTATGTATGGGCCCGACTTTTGCCGCCCATACGCGCTTATGCGTAGCCAGGTCATAGGCAAGAACGCACTGCGTTTGTTCGGAGTCGAGGGAAATATCGCCCATCGTATAGAGCCTGCCGTCTACGATTGCCATACTCGAATAGCCCGGGCCAAAACCCGTGATCTCCCACAGGAGTTCGGGGCCATCGGCCGGCCAGCTTTTGAGCAGCCCTGTTTCACTGCATACGCCGTCACGATTGGGTCCGCGCCATTGCGGCCAATCCGCTCCCTGCGCGGCATTATTACAGACGAGCGTACACAAACAAATAACCAGTCCAACGACCGTCACAAAATGATATTCTCTGGTAATTCTCAACATGCACATATTCCTTTTCTTAATAAACTTCGAATTTATTTATCCGGAGAAGGCACTTGCTTATCACCGTCTCCGTCACTTCAACCAAATTGTGCCGGCACAATCTCAGCTTTTGCCGCTGACATCGACACATACCAACTGACCATTTGCATTGCGGGCATAGATTCTGCCGTTTGCCAGTACCGGCACCGTCCAGCACTTGCCCGTAAGAATCTCCGCTGAGGCAAGTTCTTTAAATTCTTCCGGTGACGCCTCCGCTATGACCAGCTTGCCCTTTTCGCCGAGGATAATCAGCTTGCCGTCGGCAATCATCAGGGAACCGGTGCCCATACCTCCCTGCGACCACTTTTTCTCGCCTGTCGCCAGATCGAGACACGTCAATTTCCCA
Organism: uncultured Pirellulales bacterium; assembly: GCA_964530105.1. Classification (GTDB taxonomy): domain Bacteria; phylum Planctomycetota; class Phycisphaerae; order Sedimentisphaerales; family Anaerobacaceae; genus JAFGPJ01. The sequence continues at coordinate 20,925 of CAZHBL010000002.1, forward strand.
CCGCCGCCGACCTGTCCATCAAAGCCGTATATGTGTCCTTGCCAGAGTACCGAGCAGTTAATCTGGTTGCTCATGTTCTTGTTCTGCCAGACTACGGTGACGTTGCCTCCGCTGATTTTCAGTAGGACGCAACCTTTCTTGTATCCGGATGAAATGAAGATGGTATCGCCCGCGATGACAGCATCGGCGGCGTTAATATCGTAGGCGGTCTTGAAGGGAAACTTCCACAATACTTTGCCCGTTGCCGGATTCAAGCCTACAACCTCCTGGCATACGAGCATTACCACGCCCTTTTGGCCCGCGATCTCGTACGGGACGGCCGTCGAGTAACCGCCGGGGCCTTCTCCGCTTTGCCATGCCGTGCTGCCGTCGGCCTTTTTAAGCGCAGTGCCATAGGTGCCGGCGTTGTAAATCACAAGGTCTCCGGCTATAAACGGCGAGCTTGAAAAAAACCATGTGGGTGGCTTCAATCCCATTTCCTTGTGCAGATTCCTGTGCCAGACGATTTTGCCCGTTGCCGCGTTGAAGCGGATGGCGTCACCGTCCTTGCTGAAGGTGTAAACTGCGTCGCCGTCTAAAGTCGGCGTCGCACAAGGGCCGCCTTCGTGGCTCTTATTGTAAAGCGGGCACGGATAGGACGTCTTCCATATTTCTTTGCCTGTTACGGCGTCAAAACAATAAACGATGTCGTTGTCGTCAATATTGCCGGTTGCGTAAACCTTGCCGCTGCTTACGGACATGGATGCGAATCCGATGCCAATCTCATGTTTCCACAGTACTTTAGGGCCATCTTTGGGCCAGGTTGTGGTCCAGCCGGTTTCACTTGATATTCCGTCATAATTAGGTCCACGATAGCTGGGCCAGTCCGCCGCCTGAGCGGTATTGCAAACAATCGCAGATATACCGAGTCCAAGGATTAATACATGTACATAACTTTTCATCATTCTTCGCAATTCCATGCAACTCTCCAAAAAAACAAGGAATAAATTTTACATGCAGTTTTATACAGGATTTTCCCTTGAGTGTCAATATAACTATAATTCAAGATTCCTGCTTGTTATTCTGTAAATGCCAAAGCCCCTGTCGGGCACGCGGCGACACATTCGGCTGCGGATTGTTTGAGACCATCGGCGATTGAACGCTCGAATGGCACCGCCACCCTGACATCAAAACCCCGGCCGATAAAGGTCAGTCCGAGTTCTTCGCCGGCCCGGGCGGCAATCTGAACGCAGAGACCGCAGTCGATACACTTGCCGGATTCATAAACGACCTTCGTGTGCTGGGCTTGCTGAACAAACAACCGGCGCTCGCTTTTGTATCGATTCGGCTGGGCACCATAGTCCCGGGCGTATTGCCTGAGTTTGCAGCTATTGGCCTTCCGGCAATCGCAGTGCAGACAACGGTCGGCTTCCTGCCGGGCCTGCTCGTCGGAGAATCCTTCACCTTTGCGAGACACCATTACTCTTGAACCGTTGCTCGCACAGGCGGCAAACAGCTCTTTCTCGTCGTCCTTGATTTTGCCGATACGCGTGTTAAACGGCCTGGCCGGACCCGTTACCGCTCCGCCGGACAAATACTGGCTGATGGATTCCGCCGCTTCCTTGCCGTCCGCGACGGCACGAACCGTCAACCTTCGCTTCCGGACGGCATCTCCGCCTGCAAAGACGCCGGGCAAATTCGTCTGGTAAGTTTTGCCGTCTGTTGCGACGCCATTCGGGCTTGTCTTGAGGCCCATTGACTCGGCTTCTCCGGCGTCTATCGCTCCAAACGCGATGAATACAGCGTCAAAATTCTTCCGTAGTTTTTCGAGCGACGCCGAATCATCTATCCGCGTCTTCCCCTTGAATTTCAAACCGAGCTTCTCAATCTGGGCGATTTCCTTATCAAGCACATCTCTCGGCAGGTCCTCTTCGGAGACACCAAAGCGCAGCATACCGCCGGGCTGTTCGTGGTCATCAAAAACTGTGCAGCCGAAACCGGCCTGCTGCAGATAGTAAGCTGCAGCCAGACCCGCCGGTCCGGCACCGATGATGGCGACACGTTTATCCTGAGCAGGCTTGCAGGCCGGCGAATATGGCTTGGCGGATTCCAGGTCTACATCCGCGACATATCGCTTCAATAGGCAGATAGAAACTGCTTCATCAATCGCCGCTCTCCTGCATCCCCGTTCGCAAGGTTTCGGACAAATTCGTCCCAGCACGGCAGGCAGTGCAATATCTTGCTTGACAGTCTCAATGGCGTCTCGCAGCTTGCCGGCGGCGATCTGGCGAATCATCAGCGGAATGTTCATTTGTGCAGGGCAAATTGTATGACATGGCCCGAGGCAGTCGCCCACGTGGTCGCTTAAAAGCAGCTCCAGGGCAGTTTTTCTTGCTTGATGCACTTCTTCACAATCGCTTTCGACTCGCATCCCTTCCTGGGCGAGGGTCCCACAGGCCGGCAACAGAACGGCTCGACCTTCGACTTTGACCACACAGACCATACAACTGGTCGAAGGTTGATACCCTTTCATAAAACACATAGCGGGAATATCAATTCCGAGTTTCCCGGCGGCGTCAAGAACGGTAGCGCCGTTTGGAACTTCTACTTCACAATTGTCGATGGTTATTTTTGGCATCGATTAGCGAACCTCAACAGCGTCTGCCGGACATATATTCTTACACGTCCCGCAGCGGATGCATTTCTCGGCGTCAATTTCGTGTTTTTCATACGGCTTCATTTCAATGGCGTCGACCGGGCAATGCTGAGCGCAAAGAGTGCAGCCGATGCAATCTTCCGTCACCAAATAGGTAATCAGTGCCTTACATTTGCCGGCCGGACAGCGTTTCTCGACGTGGGCTTCATACTCATCGCGGAAATATCTGATCGTGGAAAGAACCGGGTTCGGGGCCGTCGTGCCGAGTCCGCACAGACTGGTTTTCTTAACCATTATTGCCAAATGCTCCAGCTCATCTATATCGGCCTTAACGCCCTGTCCGGCACACAACCGTTCGAGGATGTCCAGCATCCGCCGGGTGCCGATTCTGCAAAACGTGCATTTGCCGCATGACTGGTTCTGCGTGAATTCCAGAAAGTAGCGCGCGATGTCCACCATGCAGTCGGTTTCATCCAGGGCTACCAAGCCGCCGGAGCCCATCATTGTTCCGATTTCTTGAAGCGTTTCGTAATCAACCGGCAGATGAGCAAGTTCCGCGGGCACGCATCCGCCGGATGGGCCTCCAACCTGGACCGCTTTTAGCTGCAATCCTCCGGCAATCCCCCCACCGATATCTTCTATTATCTGACGAACGGAAATGCCCATCGGCACTTCGATCAGTCCCACTCTGTCCACCTTCCCCGCCAGAGCAAAAACTTTTGTTCCCTTGCTGCTGTCCGTGCCCAGCTCGGCGAAAGCTTCTGCGCCGTTGCGGATAATCCACGGGACTGAGGCATAAGTTTCGACGTTGTTGATTAGTGTCGGCCTGCCCCAGAGGCCGCTTTGAGCAGGATACGGCGGCCGTAAACGAGGCATCCCGCGGCGTCCTTCGATACTTGCGATCAGAGCGGTTTCCTCGCCGCACACAAAGGCCCCGGCGCCGGGCATTATTTTCAGATCGAGCGAGAATCCGCTTTCGATAATCTCGCCGCCAATAAAACCATGCTGCCGGCAATTATTTAACGCCTGAGTTATCCGCTCGATAGCAAGCGGGTATTCCGCACGTATATAGAAATAGCCTTCGTTGGCGCCGACCGCGCAGGCCGCGATTATCATGCCTTCGATGATGCGGTACGGATACGATTCCATGAGCATCCTGTCCATAAAGGCGCCGGGATCGCCCTCATCTCCATTACATACTATAAATTTCTTATCGGTTTGCTGATTACGGACGGCAGACCATTTAATGCCGGTAGGATAACCGGCCCCGCCCCGGCCTCGAAGACCGCTGCGTTCGATCTCGGAGATGATTTCTTCAGGAGTCATTTCCCGGACGCACTTCTGCATCGCGCTGAATCCGCCGTTGGCTATGTATTCATCGATATCCACCGGGTCGATATCACCGTGATTCTCTGTAACGATGTGTTTTTGCCTGCCGAGGAAATCGGCGACCGGTTTGTCCCGGACATCGATTGAGTGACGCGTCACAGGCTCGGCCTTTTTATCGGTCAGTATTGTCTCAAGCATCTGCGAAACCGAGTTGGAGATTCTTTTTTGTATTCCGTTTACCTTGAAGTGCCGCAGGATAACATCTCTTGCATCCTCCGGCTGAACACGGGCGTAGAGAAAGGATTTGCCGTCGGGCGGCACTACTTCCAGCAGCGGCGTCTGGTGACACATACCGACGCATCCCACCCGTTTGACCTGTAGTTTGATACCGGTATCGGCCAAAGCTTTTTCCAATGCATCCCGCAGTTTGCCGCTGCCGCGAGCCACACAGCATGAACCAAGGCCGAGTCGGACTTCGCCGCGGTATTCGTAGTCCCCGGTCTGAAGTTTTTGTGTTTTCTTCTTCTCGCCCGCTCGGCTCTGCTCATATCTGAGAAAATCACTTATCACCGTCGAGACGGTGTCGGGGGTCAGGTGGCCATAAGTCACGCTGTCGATCTGCACGGCTGGCGCCAGCGTGCAGCATCCAAGACATGCTATTTTTTCCACAGTGAATAACTTTTGGGCGTCCGTATCCTCCCCAGCAGGAATACCGAGATGGCGATAAAACGCCTCATGGACACGATCGGCTCCTTTGACATGGCAGGCCGTCCCGACACATACGTGGATAATGTGGCGCCCTACCGGCCGATGTCTGAAGTGATCGTAGAAGCTGGAGACACCTTCAATCGATGCCGGGGTAATCTGTGTGATCTTGCAGACCCGCTCAAGGGCTTCGCGGGGCAGGTAGCCGAAACGGCCCTGTACGGCGTGCAATATCTTAAGCACGTTCTCAGGTTCGGTGCCGATTTCATTGACGGTCCGATCCACAAATGTCAAATCCAGTTCACCCATCAATTGCTACTCCCGATGCAGTACAGGTTCTTGACTCCCCGGATATATATGCGTCCATCGGCGAAGGCCGGCGAGGCGTGACATTTCTCGCCCAGCTCGCACTTAGCTAACTCCTTATATTCCGTTCCGGCCTCGGCAATAAACATGACGCCTTTCTCGCTTAACAGATATAGGTTATTGCCGACAAGGCTGGGCGAGGCCAGGAAATATTCCTGTAAGTCCTTCTCCCAGAGTCGTTTGCCGTCCGAGACATTATAACACTCGAGCAATCCTTCGGTCGCCAGCAGGAATATCGATTCACCATTGCTGACAGGCGAGCAGATGTCCGGACCACCTTCCTCGCTGACCCAGGCGATATGAGTTTTTGTCACATCTCCTTTACCGTCCGGTTTTATGGCGACCAGCTTCGAGTATGGTTCTATGATAAAAACCAGCCCGTTTGCGTAAATCGGCGACGGAGCAATATCGCCGGTTAGGCAGTTTGCCCGCCATATTTCGGCGCCGTCGGCGGGGTTGTACGCAATCACCCAGGGATCGGCGCAGGTTATGACCTGAAACTGCTCGCCTATACTTGCGACGATGGGCGAACTCCATGAATTTCCGACCGGCCGTTTTGTCTGCCAGGCAATCCGGCCTGAAAATCCATCCAAAGCGATTAGCTTGGATTTCTCATCCTCAACTCCTCCCTGGTCGTATTGAATCAGGAGCAGATTCTTATACATTGCGAGCGATGAGGCATATCCGTAGGAACTGTCGGGCCTTCCGAGGTTTTCCTCCCAGACTAATTTACCTTTGAAGTCGAAACAGCCCACATCGCCGGTTGGAAATATAGCATAAACTCGCCGTCCGTCCGTCACGACAGTTGATGCGGCATAGCCGGTCTCCTCCATCATTTCAAGAGGCTCTTCATTGCTTTTGGGCAAACCTAATACATCGCCCTTCCACAGGAGTCCGCCTGTAGATGTATCGAAACAAAAAACCTGCCGGTTGTTGGGATCCGCTCCCGAGAGGAAAACACGGTCACCCCAGACGATTGGTGAATTGTTCCCCGGCAGAGGTATCTCGGTCTTCCAGAGAATTCCTTCAGAAGTTTTCCCATCCCAACGAGAAGGCACGTTCGTATGAGTGCTGATACCGGCTCCATTCGGACCACGAAAGCTCGCCCAGTTTTTGGCGACATCATCCATGCTATACGAAGAAGCATCAGCAGCACCGGCCTTAGCAAAATCAATCTCCGGTCTGGTCATCAGTAGCAGCGAAGCCAAGCATAATATCACCAGACCGCCGGTCACCGCCCACCGGGCAAACTTTGCATTACTGACCTGCTGCTTAAGTTGATTGGTGCCCGGCTGCGGAGTTGGCGGCTTCTTCTTAAACGCCATCGCGAATCTAAGACTAATAATGAAAATCACAACTCCGCACAGGAGCAGATAGCTGCCTTTGCGTGCGCGATCCAGCGCGTGAATCCGCTGAGTTCTGAATTGTAAATCGAATTGGCGAATCCGGGACAAAAGCTGCTCATCATCGGGCTTGCTGCGTATTTCTGACCTGAGATCAGTGAGCGCTGTTTCCTCAGCAGTGCCCACCATTTTGCTGCGGCCATAATTCATGAGCATAAACGCACAGACGGCAATAGAGAATACAGCGCTAAGAACAGCCGTTACGACCGCACATCGATACCATGAGCTTGTCACCTGAACCTGTTGAGAAGCATTTTCATTGTGAGAGTTTGCTACCATTTTCCAGACCCCTCTTTCATCTTCTTTAATCGAACATGCTCCCTGGGACAGTAGTTAAAGCATCGGCCGCACGCCAGGCAGCTTGCCCGGTCGGCTTCGTAGTCGATCCTTTGACGCCAGACGGAAAGCCCGATCAGTTTCAGTCCGATTACCATCCCTAAGAGTCCTCCAAGTATCCAGCCGCCAAACTCGAATCTGCCCCGGATATTCGACGCTTGTTCATAAAGATCCTTGATTTGCTGCCCTGTTGCTCTGAAAGCTGTGCTGGCATCCGTTACCTCTTCGGTTTTGCCAGTATCTTCAAGGTATATCTGCCTGGCCAATCTGACTGTTTCGTGGGCGCGCGATGTTACGCCTTTGAGGCTGGAGCCGGCCCATCCACCCAAGAAAACCAGCACGGGTAATAGTAAAAGCAGTAACATCAGTCTTTCTTTGGCTACGTGATACTCTTGCGTCGGCCACTTCGCCGTCGGCTTTCTGATTGCCCCGAAGGGACACGAATCTTCGCAAAGCCTGCAACGGATGCACTCATCCGGGGTAATCGTCACGCGCCATTTCGAGAGCCGCGAGAGCTGCCTGAGAATAACGCCGTAGGGGCAGAGGAACCGGCAATAAGGGCGACCGATGAAAACGCCGATAAGCAACAGGCATCCCCCGAGGATTAAAATATTGAGGCTTCCGCTCAAACGAAAGATTGAAACAAACGGATCGTATCTGCATATAACAAAAGCGCTGCCGGTAGCGGCGAAGAGGACCGCCAGTGCCAAATAAACGTATGCAATCAGTCTTAGTCCGCTCTCGGCCCAGCCCGGCACGGAAACCGGTCGCGCCAAAACCATATCCTGTATCGCGCCGAGAGGGCAAACCGCCGCACAGAATGTTCTTCCGAAGAAAAGTGTAAAAATGAGCGGCAGCAGGAAAAATGCCACAACCGTAATCGGCACGGCGTAGTCGTGGTCAAAAATGGAAAAAACAATATTCTGAATTGATCCTATCGGACAGATGCAGCCTTTTCGCCAAAAACCGAAATAAAGCAGTGAAAAAACTGTCAGGGCGAATATCGCCCGCCGGCTGCGCTTCTTCAAAACAAGATACGAAGCCAATCCAAGCGCAGCAAGTAGCACCGCGGCATCGATATACTCGTAAACGTCCTGACGTGGGCCTGGAGAAGTCGGGCTTGGTATGACATGGTCGGTTTCGACGAAGTCGGGCGGTGGAAAACGCTCAACACCGGCAGTCACGCCGGTTAAAATTAGGGAGATAGCCATGCCAAGTAAAATATTACGAAAAGGTCTCATTAAGCTTGGTTCACCTTCTTAAGCAGGTAAGGCTCATCAGCGGGGACCCGCTTAAACGCCCCTGAGGGACAAGCCACGGCAATGGAACATTCGTTACAGTTCAAACAACGGTCGTGTCTTACCTGAAGGAACAGTGAGCCGTTTCCGAAGGCGGCACAACCCTTGACGCACTTGGCACAACCGGTGCAGAGAGTTTCATCGATGTCGTATTCATAGTACGGATCCTCTATGAAAGTCCGTTTGATCGCTCCGGTCGGACAAAGCTCATTTTCGGCGCCGGCTTCCAGAACCGTTGCCCCTAACTCGAAATAACCGGGACAGAAATCACAATATCCGCAAATAGCGTATAGTTGAACGCACTTAACCGCAGAATCTTCCAATACACAGAATGTCGCGCATCTGTCGCAAGCTATGCACTTGTAAGGATCGATCTGCCAGACAAGATCATTTTTCCTGTTCTTACGGGCCGAAGCGCCGGCTACAATCCCCATGGTGGCCAGGCATCCGCCCCACAGACCGTCTCTTATAAAATTACGTCTGTTAATCGGCTTGTCAGCATTTGTCATTATCTACTCCCGCCAGGTTTCGTCTTGCCGAGGCTGCCAGAGGTAAGCTGCAATTTTCCAGAACCATACAGCCGGCACAGATTCCACTGTTTATGCACCGACCCTGTCGCACAAGTCTCTGCCTTTTGGCAAACAACGCCGCCGAGAGCACTGCCATAAACAATAAAGTGGTGTATCTCAATGCTCCGGTAAAAAATTGTCTGCGGCTCCTAACTTTTCCGGTATTTTTTCTCACTATTTACCTTTCATTTTGGTAAATGTTTTTACGATATTATCAACTGTGTCCAGTACGAAGATTCGGCTTTCTGCGTCCACGGCGACATCAAAACCGCCGGTTTGACATTCTTCCGGGTTTGTGCAGATAGTGGATGTACCTCCTGCGCCGAATTGCTCCGGCCCGGCAACCACACCCACAAAACTTCCTCCGGAATCATAAATCTTGATGCGTACAAGGCCCTTCTCGCAGGTAACAAAGCTGCCGTCCTGCAGCACGGCAATATTCACGGGATTGCAGCATCCGCAGAATCCCTCCACCGCCACAGAAGGCTCACCCCACCAAAACTCAATATCCCCTTCGAGAGTATACGCCTCGATACGAAGACGGCCGGGATTAACTACCCGTAACAATCCGTCTTTCGGTACTGCTATATCAAAATAAGGACTCGGAATCACAAATCCTGGAATATTTCTGATGGAGTCTTTTCTGCCGATCTTATTGATAATGCCGCCTTTTGCGTCATAGCGGACAACAATACGGTGGCCTGCATCGGCAACAAAGACATTATCCCCTGAGACGGCAATACTGGTTAAAATTGCGTCCCGGCCCAGACTGTCCCAACTTGCCTGCTTTTGTCCCTGTGCATCATAGACCTCAACATGGTCTTTCATCCCTGCGTATATCGTGCCGTCTTCCGTCACAGTCAGGCATCTGGGCATATCTTCAAGTTTAACTTCGCCGAGTCGATCGCCGCTCTGGGCAAAGATACGGATTGCTTTATCACCAGCCACATAAACCGAGCCTTTCAAATCCACAGCAATGCCGTGCGTATTGGAAAAACCGGTCTTAATCGCCCCGGCGGATTCTTCGTAGATAATCAGGTTCGGGTCGATGCGCGCCAGCTCATTAACTTCATACTTAAACTCTTTGCCGAGTCCCCCGCCCTTGCTGCCGAGTACGTCGAGTCTTACAACCGCAACGACAGCAACCACAACCGCCAGGGTAATGAGCAAGCCGATGATTATCTTGATATTTATTGTTCCGGTTATTCTATTCATCTTATCACCTTAAATTGTCATTATAGCACGAAATTCTCATATTTCAATTCAGCAATTCTACTTCTCGGATATGTCAAGGCATATCATTCGCTCTGTGTTGCGCACAATTAACCGGCCGGATGCGATTGCCATCGGGCCCCATGATTCGTGGCCCTCCAGGACTTTCGCATGAGCCAGCGGGAGATAGCCGGAAGGGCCAGTCTGCGCCAAAGTCAGCTCTCCTGAATCGTTCATTAGATATATGAGTCCGTTCACGATAGAATATGGGCCGTTTCCGAATTTATTGGCGCTCGTGCTGGTCCAGATGACGTTGCCGTCCAAATCGAGACAGACCAACTGCCCGTCCAGCCTGACTCCGTAGATATAGCCGTCGTAAAAGATCGGGCTTTGCTGTATCGAACCAAATATTTCGGTTGTGCGGAGAAATTCCAATTTTGTTGTTATTTCACCGCCGTTCTCAGACAATCGCAGCATTGCGCAGCCAAGCTCGTACTGGCCATAGCCGGCGGACAGAAATAATCTGCCATCTCCAACAACAACGGGCGTCGGGACGTTAAAGCGTACCTTCCATTCGTCGTTCTTCCACAGAACGCTGCCGTCTTCGGCGGATATTCCAACCACACCCCCCTTGATTTGATTACCCCCGCAATAAACATAAAAACGCCTGCCGTTAAATTCCATCGGTACGATAGACGAGTGCGTCATTATCCAGCCGTCCGGGTTCAGGGTTTTCCAGATAATTTCGCCGGTTTCGCAATCGACGGCCATCATCAGCACCGTGCCCGCCGGGGCGATAATTGCCCTGCCGTTGTCTATGAGCGGGCATTGTGCCGTGTACCATTGCGGAATCGTGGTTTTGAATTCTCTGACCAGATCAAAAGCCCAGCGGAACTCACCCGTCATGGAATCCAGGCAGATCACGTGGCATTTCGGTCCCATCGTAACGACGTACTTATCAGTCACCGCCGGAACCGTCCTGCTCATCCCGTGCCATCGTTTGACCTTGACGGGATAGGAATACCGCCATATATCCCTGCCGTCTTCGAGCGACATACACCTGACGACGTCCGCCTCCTGCTGGCGGTCGTAGTCCATAAGATATACGCGCCCGGCCAAAATCGCCGCCCCGGCATAACCTTCTCCGACGTCAGTTGACCACAAAATCTTAGGGCCGTTTGCCGGCCACGTCTTCACAGGTGAGATTTTTTCCATGCTGATTGCGTCGAAGTTCGCTCCTCTGAAGCGCGGCCAGGCGCCCGGCAAATCCGATGGGACGCCATCGAACTGTGCCAGAGTTCCCTTGATTTTCATCGGGCTGCTATCATCCGAAAGCTCCTGCTCAGTATTCTTTACAGCCGGAATACGTTCGGTCAGATCCATAGCTGCATTGGCGGTTAACCAGACGTATAGCGAAACAACGCCTAAAACGGCTAATCCGACAGGTATAGTCCGTGCAATGACAGATTGTTTCATATTGTTCTTAGTATTACCTTATACCAATTACTCATTTCTCAACGCGTTGAGCATTTCGCCGCTCAATGCTAATTTTGCTGCAATCCATATCCATATCATGCCGCTGATTCCAATGGCTATAATCGTTAAGATAAGCGAAAACGATGCCGCCTGCGCTCCCGGCGATTTAAGAGCAGGGCCGACCGCGACCAGCGCAGCGATAACTCCACACACCAGGCCGCCCAGCATAAGGCCGCTATGCTCGTGAAATATCATCTTTCTAAGCGTTATTTTATCGAATCCCACGGCCCGCAGCATCGCAAGCTCGCCGCGCCTGTCCAGCACGTTGCGCAGCACGACCAATCCAAGCCCTACACTGCCGAGAATTAATCCGAAACCGCCCAGCATCTGAAAGATCGACAGATATGTATTCTCAACAGCATTAAATTCCGCTAATCTTTGGGCTGCCGGCATAAGGTCAAGTCCGAAGTCCTTCAATCCGAATGAAAGTTTGTCCGTCACAGCGTCGATTTTCTGCTGCGGGCAGTCGATAAAGAGCATTCTGTATCCTTCCTCGGAGGGGAAACGCTTGATAAACTCATCCTCGGCAATGATTAAACTGCCCTGGAGAATGGAATTTTTTAACAATCCGACGATTTGAAGTTTGAAGTTGTTGCCTTTGTCGTCATTGTATTGCAACTGGTCCCCGACGGATTTGCCAAGTGCCCATATCACAGTTGCATAATCCCCGACCGTCGGCACGACATAATCTCCCAGGTCGCGATTCAGCAGGTCCCAGGCTTCTTTACTTTCCGCTCCTTCAATAACCTTGGTAAATGTAAATGAGCCTCGCTCTTGAAGCTGGGCCGGCTGGACTCCGAGTAATTGCGGACTCTGGGCTCGATTCAAATTGAAACAGCTCGCATCATCGCCGTCACGCACCCGCAACTGAACCGCCTGAATATCTTCGAGGCTGGGGTCGTCCAGGTCCATGGCTCGGCGTCCCGCTTTGCTGCTCAGATCGTGAAGAATTCCGATTGAGGACTGACCGAAGAGCGTAAAGCCTCCCGTTCCGGAACCTCGTTTACGAGCATCAGTTAGCGGATTTTGCTTATTGGCTCCCACAGCAATCACAAGAAAAATACCACAGGCCAGCAATCCGACAACGGCCAGGCTTCGGCCGCTTCGTCTGGTTGAGTTACGCAATCCCAAGCCAGCCAGTGAAGCGATTGTCTTGTTCCAACTGCCGGCAATAATCTTTAGCAGGGAATGAGTTAATGCGAGTCCGGCAATCAAAAGCAACGCTCCGGCTCCAAAAAATGCCCCCGAGACTTCGCTGCTGCTACCGGTTCCGAGCACAGCGAGCAAAACTACTGCGCCAATTACCGCTATTGTAGCTATTGCCAGTCCAATTCTGCCTTTGGAACTCCGTTTTGCCGTGAAGAATTGCCATTCAGGATTGCCGGCAAGAAGCTCACGAGCCGGACGAGAAACCTGCTTTCGCAAGGTCAACCTTATGGCAATAAGACAGACGATTACCGCCCCGAATGCCCCTGCGAACAGGGTCGTAGGTTTTGCATAAAACCGTATTGTCGAGCCGCTGACCGCTGATTGCCATGCGGTGGCAAGCCCATATATCATTATCCTTGTATAAATCAGCGCTGCTACACTCCCGAGAATTGCACCAAGCACTGCCAACGCCCCGCTTTCAATCATTAACAGTCGCCTGACCCGTTTTGTGGATATTCCGACAGCCAACAGCATTCCAATCTGTCCGCTGCGCTTCTCGACCCCGAACACAAAAACCAAACTCGTCAAAATCAGGGCCGCTATGATAAGAAACATGCTCAGGCCCAGGAAGAGGCTGCCGAAATCGGTCGAGCCGCCTCCAGCTTTTACGCCACTCTGACGGACAGGTTGAAAAAACAGCCCCACTGAAGCAGGATTTACCATCATTAACAGGCTCTTAGTCAAAGCTGCTTCGGAGATTGTGCCGCCGGGGTAACGCACGGCGGTCAGGTTTCCATATCTGTTCGCCCACATCTTTTGGCCGGCTTCGAGTGTGATAAACGCCTTGGGTGTGCCGCGATATTTGTCCCAATAATCCTCGTCTTTGGGCCGTATTTTATCCAGATCGATGGGGATGCTTGAATCCCAGTCTCTACAGTTTTGGACACCCGCCAGCCCGGGGAAATCCGGCATAAAATCCGGATCGACAGCCGGGCTTGTCATCGGAATGATACCCCGAACTCGGAAACTCGCAGCCTGCTCCTGTAATTTCCTCATCGGTGTCATAGTAAAATAGCGAAGTTCGATTAAATCGCCGGCTCGAGCGCTAAGATCATCGGCAAGCCACTGATTTATAAGAATTTCATCGTCCTGCATATCCATTGGAACTATGCTGTCTGCATCGCCGGAAGGTCCCATCGCCGTGACCATCGAATACGGCGTTGCTTTATCGCCGATGCGCAGCTCGTTGACGAAATACGTCAGGATTCCAACCGCCTTATCGCTTGCACTCATAGCGGCTTTGGACAGGGACTCGTCGATAAATATCCGCCTGCTGCGTATCTCAAGGACATCCTGCTTTTCCAATTGGCGAAGCCCAACGCCCGCATCTGCGAGCTGCCAACGCTTCTGTATTGCCTTGCTTGCGATTTCGGGGTCGATGTTTCCTTCGGGATTCCCGGCAACCAATAGCATGTTGGCCTGCCCGTCTCGCTTAAGTTTGGCTTGCATCCAGTCTAAGGGCACAAAAGCATTAAGAGGCGATACCTGATTGGCGCGTAAGCTGAAACGGCTGAATTCCGCCTCCGTCGCAACCGCAATAATCTTAAGCCGGAAGGCAACAGATAAATCCGAATCCGGCGAGACCGGCAAGTCGCGTGACATAACGCTCGGATTTTCAATACGAAGCAGAACTTCGTCTCCCGCCGCGACTTTTAGTCTCGCCGCCAATTGTTCGTTTAGAACAACGCCTTGACCTTTAACGTTCCCAAAGGGATTCTGCGTCGCTCCGATAGTAAAAAAGCGTGCGTCTACGCCGAGTACTTCAATTCTATTGGCTCGTCGCTCGTCGTTACCGTCGGCCATCAATCCCCGCACGCGCAGCACGGGAGCTGTTGAAGTGTTTAGCTCGTTTGCAAGTTCATTCGCTAAACCGGCAGTGAAAAACCTGTTCTGAGGAACAAGGGCGATCTGCGTCTTTCCCAGGCGGGCATTGACCATCATTCGCAGGCTGTAACGCACCGAATCGCCGACAACCAGCGCACCGGTCAAAATAGCGGTACTCACCACCACGGTCAACAGAACACCCAGGTTGGTCCGCCAGTAAAAGCCAAGACTTTGTTTGGCAAGTCTCCACAGACTCATTGCCGGCTCCTGTCTTTCAACAAGCCGTTGCTCAATTCCATGATCTTATCCAATCGCTCTGCGAGGCTGAGTGAATGTGTCACCACAATCAGCGTGACTTTCTCGCTCTGATTTAATTCGACCAGCAATTCGGCGATGTTTTCCGAAGAGTCTTTATCCAGCGAACCGGTCGGCTCGTCGGCAAGAAGCAGTTGGGGATTGTTAATCAGCGCCCTGACTACGGCGACACGCTGCCTTTGCCCTCCTGACAGCTCGCCGGGACGATATAGAAGAAATTCCTTTAGACCCACCCGCTCAAGCAGATGTTCCGCCCTGTCGCTGACTTCTTTCATAGAGGGACGCTTCTTATCGGCAAGCGTCGGCACCAGGACGTTTTCAAGCACCGTGCACTGCGGCAAAAGATGGTGCAGTTGAAAAACGAAACCGATTTGTTTATTACGGATTTGCGCCAGCTCCTTCTGACTCAGAACGGCAAGGTCCTGACCGTCAAACAGCACTTGTCCGCCGGTCGGATGATCCAGTGCGCCTATGATATTCAAAAGGGTGCTTTTACCGCTGCCGGACGGGCCTACAATGGCCAAGGCCCGGCCCGGCTGGATCTTTAACGTGATGTCTTTCAGGACTGAAAGACCCTGCTTATCCCCCGGAGAATCATATTTTTTCGCCACGTGCACGAGTTCAAGCATCATGATCCTTATATTTTTTTGTAATTTGTCCATATATACGAACCATTTCCTTAGCGGTTTGCTCAATATTAAATTTTTCAGATACTGCGGCCCTGCCCTTCTCTGCCAGCTTTTGCACTTTGACCGGATCGAGAAGCAAAGAGCTAAGGGCTTCCGCCAGGGCCTCAAAGTTATTCGGCTCGAAAAGCAGACCCCCGCCTGTCATTTCTAACAATTCCGGAAAAACGCCGCTTGCCGGCTCGACCACCGGCACGCCCGCTGCGAGAGCTTCCAGCACATATAAACCATAAGCAACCGGCTGCTTTTCGGGCACAGACATCACCGAAAGGCTCCTTAGAAATGCAATTCTGGCTTTTCGGTCGAAATCCGGCAGAAATTCCACGTCGTCAATGACGCCGTGAGAGCGTAACTTCTGACGAAGTTTATCCAAAAATGCCTCATCATCGGATCTCTTGCCGCCAGCGATACGCAACTTCGTAGTTCTCAATTTTTCATTTTTCTTTATTTTGAGAAAAGCTTCAACTAGTGTGTCCAATCCTTTTTCATGGCACATTCGTGAAAGAAAACCAATAGTTGGAACTTCCGGTCGTGCAGTATGATATTCGTATTCGTCCAGCGAGATTCCGGTATATACGACAAAAGTTCGATCAGGGTCAAGCTTTAGACGTTGCATCATTGTTTCAGTATAATATTTACTTACACCGATAAATACGTCTATATCGCTTACCCGCTCCGAGATTATCTGCCAGGCCTGTTGTGAATAAGGCGATACCAGTCCATCTAAAAATTCATCCTCATCCTGGAGCATACAAGCCACGGGCACACCAAGTCTCTGCTTAATGGACCTGGCCAGACCAATCAAAAGAATATTAGACAGGCAGATGATGTCCGGCCGATTCTCATGCGTATCCAGCCAATCAATGAGTCTGTGCAATTCTTTTATCTGCCAGCCTTTTTCGCCGCGTAACATTGAGATTGTAGTTTCTCCCAGGTCTCTCGCACTTGTCATCCCCGCCATGCGCCCGATCCATCTTAAAAGTCTCGGTGAATCAAACAAACGGTCGAACCAGCGGGGAGTCCTGCGGAAGAAAGCTATTTTCTGCTGGAGGTATACGTTAAGACCGCCGAAAAAAATAGGGGAGATGCTAGTCGAACTGCTTTGGTTGCTCGACAACGGCAGGTAAAGAGGAATCGTCAGCCCTTCGTGCTCCAGTTTCATTATCGCTCTGGCAAGGGCGGCGTCGCGCAAACAGTTTTCACAGTAGAAGCTGTCTCCGGCACTTGGCGTAATTTGAATAATTCTCATGCCGTTGCATTATAACAGAACATGCCAATAAGAAAACGGATTTTCTTAGTGTATGGGATTGGGTAGAACAACGATGGCTTTCTGAGGTGTTGTTGGACAGACCGCTTCACAGGCACCGCAACCTGTACATTTCTGTGGGTCGATCTGTGGTTTGAGTGTATACTGCGTTTCCGAAAACACGTAGCGAATGGCACCGTAAGGACACCAACGTTTACACACCGAGCATTCCCGATCATCACCCAGAAGGCACACATTCATGTCTACCTCTGGCAGACCGATTTGAATGCCCGTTTTCTCTTCAAGCGAAAGACGGCTAAGCGCGCCGCTCGGGCAGACTTCAGTACAGCGTATGCAATCCTCGCGGCAGTAATCACTCGCAAAATTTAAGACCGGCGTAAACAGTTTTGCCCATCCGTTTTGCCCGACATCACGATCGATGATTCTACTCGGGCACACGCGCAGGCAATTGCCGCAACGTGTACAGACTCCGGCGAATTGCGATTCATCTCGCGCTCCAGGCGGACGAAGAGGACTTGAAGTTTTTGCTCTGACCGGTCCGGCTACCCAGGCCGATGCTACACCGGCAGCTATGCCGAGCACTGTCCGACGTGCAATAATCGAATCGACATTACTTTTCTTTTCAATCTTGCCCTTGACAGTGATAATTGAATGAAATGACCTGCGAAGCAACAACAACAGATCCTGAAAAGCTCCCAGCGGGCATATCCTTTCGCACCATACACGAGGCCATATTATGCTGAGTACGATAATAGCAAGAAATCCTGTTGCCGGCAGCCATATTCCGAGTCGAGAGCTTTGCCGGACCAGAAAGGGAACGTTAGCGAAGATAGCAAGCGGATCCAGCCATAACAGAAACGGGTATCCCACTAAAGCCCCGCCTATGGTTAACCAGACGATCCATCGGCCAAGCAGAGGAACTCGCATAGGCCGGCGTCCCAACCGCCTTCCAAATCGGCTCACGCCGTCTACGCATAGTCCCACAGGACAAATCCAGCGACAAAAAAAGCGATGACGCACTAATGTGACGACACCTACTGTCAATCCCAGCCACGTTAGAGCGTGAAAAGTCCGAGTGCCAAGCAAAGATGCAATCGCAACAAAGGGGCTTAGGGCGGGAACAAAGGCGAGCGAATTCGTACCTGGTAAGATGGGCCAAAGTGCTGCTATCGCCACGATAAGACACATTAATCTAACGAATAACCGTAGCCGGCCTGGCTTTACGAAAGCAGCGATATCGAACGGTCTCTTCGATTTTGTGTTTGGGTTCAACCGAGATAGGCCTCCTGCTGTCTGAGAATTTTCCGGACTTTGTTTATATCCACATCGCGGGGACGGCACGTGTCCTTGACAGCCACTGCACCGGCGACTCCAGCAGCATGGCCGGTGACGAAGCAGTTTGGAATCAGACGTACCAAATCAGCCATACGAAGTTCCGCACAGATACAGCGTCCAGCAGCCAGAACATTATCCGTCTTGACGGGAACCAGAGCGCCGTAGGGAATCTGCCATTCGCCGTGATCCCCTTTTTCAGATCCTCCGACGCCAACGACATCCGGGAATTTTGTGCCGGCCTTCAGGTCCTCTAATGTAACCGTCTTGAGGCCATCGAGGACACGTGTTATCCGAACGCCTAATTGTGGGGCCGTTTCAACCAGATATACATGCTCATAACCCGGTATCTGTCGGGTCTTTTGCATGTTGTTCCAAATGAATTTTCGGTGATTCATCTCCATCCGCGTGAGCGTGGCTACATCCAGGCCATCCACTTCCGGCCCGTGCATATTCACCCAGTTTATCCCCGCTACTGGAGTGGGACTTCCCAGGTGTTTCGGTTTGGGTTGGCCGGATACTTTTTCTTTATCTACCCGATCCAAATTCCCGATTCGCGAGACCAATCCCACATTGTGCGAGCGATGCTCGAAGGTAGCTCCGGCAGCCGCGAATATATCGCCGTCACCGGTGGCATCAATGACGACGTCGGCCAGTATCGCTTGTCGTCCTGATTTGCTCTCGAATACGACACCTCGAACGATATTTCCGTCGATTACGGCATCGACACCCCAGCAGTGTAGAAAAACTTTTACTCCGGCTTCTTCTATCATCTCCACCATCACATATTTGACGGCTTCGGCGTCTACTGTCGGATTATTGCCGGCTGTGCGGTTGATAATTGCACCGTCCAGCTTGTCCAAACGACGCATTATCTCCTCTCCGATTCCCTGGCAGACCTGCTTACCACCTTTGACGATATGCCCGATAACGAGCAGAACCAGACCGCCCGTCCAGAGGCCGCCGAAGTGCCCATAGCGCTCCACCAACGTCACATTCACTCCGGCCCGTTTGGCCGCGATAGCCGCCACCACGCCGGCAGGGCCTCCGCCAACCACCAGGACGTCGGTTTTATCCAATATAGGCAGCTCGCGACGAGGTTGAATCACCTTGCCGTCGATAATTACTGCACCGCCCCGATTGCTCTGGACTTCATGGGTTGCTATGATAGAGCTTTGAAAACCGCTGGATTCGCCGACTTCCTGACCAAACAACTGTCGAGTGCTGATTACACCTAAACCCGCGGTCAGGCCGGAGAAGCCAAACATTCGCAGGCAATCGCGTCGATTCATAGACTCGTTCATAGATTAATTCCTTATATATGTGAAAGTTTAATTTTATGCCCTCGAGGTAGTCTTTCACGGACTAATTGTTAAAGGTAGGATGATACGTCCATTCATATATATTTTCTCCCTGTTTGATATCTGCCAGCGGTCCGGCGAAGGGCTCGGTTAACTTTTTGCCATTAATGTCCGTATCCACCATGATAGGATTGCCGGAACGATCTTCGATGGTCTGCCCGACTGTCGAAAATATCCCTACCAGTCCGGCATCAACCCATGGCCCTTTCAGGCGAGAAAAAGCATCGTTCATAGAAAATCTGATTGTAACAGCCGAAAGATGACTCTCACAGGTAAATCCTGTCACAAACGGCTCAGCGATGCTGTGCTCGTCACCGAAGGAGCTTTTCTTAGCACCCTCCAAAAAAATATTGTAGTCCGAAGTGTAGCCCGGGGCGTTTCTAACATCGTCAAGACCTTTACGGACAAATATATTATTGAACCACTTGTCATCCTGCGCCGTGCCGGTTTTAGTTCCAACCGCCTTAGTCGTATGTGGCGTGTAATATGCAGAGCGTCGTTTTGTGTCCGGACTGTATTGATAGCCGCAATCGACAAACAGATTGTGAGCAAACACAGTAGCTTCGGAATTACTACGCACCGCTTTTCCGATGAGAATATTGTTATCGACCAGGGTTGGGCCATGATCCATTTCCAGAAAAACAGTGGCGGCTTGTGTGTCGTAAATGACGTTGCCCGTGATCCTGATTCCCTGATTAGCATAGTCCATCCAGATTCCAAAAGCCCCCTGCTGCTGGTGAAATACGCCTCGGATCAGATTGCCGCTGATTATGGTATCGACACTGTTATGGAATTTTATGGCTGCTGTTTCCCAGCCGCCGAATTCTTTGCGGTAATTGGTGTCCTCAATGAAATTGCCCGATATGACTGAGCGAGTAGCTCCTTTTTGACCGGCAATGCCCGCCTGTCCACATCGCCGGATGATGTTGTTGCGGATGATATGGTCGCCGAAGGCGTCAATATCGCTGTAATCTACACCGGGTGCATGACCCAGGATTATGCCGACACAACGGGCGTTAGTTATTGTGCAATTCTGGATTATCCAGTGTTTTCCCATCCGTGTGCCGACGGCACCCATCTGAAGCTCCAGACCCGGCGGTGCCCAATTCGCCGCTGCGTGCATGAAATGAAAACCATCGACTGTGATGTATCTCAAACCGGTTACCTTGGGCATAAAAATGCTTTCGCGAACGTTAATCTCAGCCAGCTCCGTGTTCGGATTGGCTTTGCCGAAGTTTGCC
This sequence comes from uncultured Pirellulales bacterium, assembly GCA_964530105.1. GTDB lineage: Bacteria > Planctomycetota > Phycisphaerae > Sedimentisphaerales > Anaerobacaceae > JAFGPJ01. The sequence goes on from CAZHBL010000002.1 coordinate 41,549, forward strand.
CGGATAATAGTTTTTTCTCCATCCACCCGGCAATGCCAGCTTTGCTCGGCCTGGTTTACTTCCTCGGCGGTTTCTTTCTCGTAAAAAGCTTCTCCGTTGAGATAGACGTCCCCACGGTGGTGCCACTGGCCGTAATTCAGCCAGCCTCCGGAGACGTTCAGGGCGTATGGATTGTAATCGCTGAAAAACGAGTTTGGCAGCTCAACCTGCCAAACGCTGCCGTCCTGATGCGTCCAGGAAGTGATACGTTCGGAACCTTTTATAAAAACTTTCTCGTCTTTTGCAGCACGGTATGTGATGCGGTTGTTATCGCCGGTACCGCCCCGTGGCGGTTTGACCCATTCACGATACGTGCCGGCATGGATCATCACGATATCTGGCGGCTGGGCGATGGATGCGGCTTTGTTGATTGTAAGGAATGGGCTGGCCTGACTGCCGGATGCCGAATCGCTGCCAATTTTTGCCACATGAATTTCGCGTGCTGATACATTTGAAAATCCAAAGATAATTACGGCTATAGATGCTGCTATTACGAGAATCCATGTTTTGAGTGTCATTTTATAACTCCTTCTAACCTAAGATGTGGTGCTACAGTTTCAATATCGTTCAGTGTTCAGTGCCGAAGGCATAAACATAACCATCGTCACAGCCGACCACAACCATTCCCCTGGCGACAGCCGGCGAGGAAGTGATTGGCTGGCCGATCTCATACGACCAAACACCGCTTCCATCCGAGAGCCGTATAACGTACAGCCGGCCATCTTCCGAGCCTACAACCACTTTGTCGCCGCAAATCACCGGTGAGCTATCGACTTCGCCCCGAGTCTGAAATGTCCAGACGACCTTCCCATCGTCACGGCTGACACAATGCACGCGTTCGTCGCGGCCTCCGAAGACAACTACGTTTTCGCCGACGGCGGGCGAAGAAAAAAATGGAGCATCGCTTCCCGTATATTCCCATACGACTTTTCCGGCGGCAATATCGGCTTTCATAAAGATATTATCATAATTGCCGACGTATACCTGGCCGTCGAGAAATGCTGCCGAAGCCGCGATGTAGGAACCGCTGTCAATTTGCGCCACCCTGCTGCCGTCAATTAGTGAGACGACGTGAATCATGGCATCGCAGCCGCCGAACACGGCCTTTTGGTCACTGACCGCGGGTGAGCCGTTTATATAGTTGTCCGATTCGTATGTCCAGACGACTTTACCGTCTGTCGAATCGACACAATGCAGTATATTGTCGTAGCTGCCCACAAGAATCCATATCCGGCCGTCTGGGCTGCGCGTCCAGTTTGCAGCCCCGAGAATCTGTCCGCCTGTCTTGTACTTCCACTTGAGTGAGCCGTCTTTTGTGTCAAGAGCATACAGAAAACCATCCAGTGAGCCCACATAAACGGATCCTTCAACTACACAAGGTGCCGCCTCAATTGCATCGGTGGTTTTGTATGTCCAGACCTGTTGTCCGCATTCCAGGTCAATCGCATAAACATTATCATCCGATGAACCTATGAAGACGAGGTCATCAACGATGGCCGGCGAAGATTTAACAGAATCATTCGTCTTAAATTTCCAGACGACAGTGAGCGAATCAGGCAGTGTTCCCGTGGCCCTGCCTAAAAGACCACGTTCGCCCCTGAACATCGGCCAACTGCTTCGGTCGTCGACTGTGAACTTTGGCTTTGCAGATTTCGCAATCGTCTGTTCTTCGCCGGATTCGGGCCGGTTGATGATTAACACGGCAAAAAGCACACACACAGCAACAATAACAGCAATCGCCAAAACAATTCTAATGGAATTTTTCATGGCGGGCATGATAACGTATCAGCCAGGCATACGCAACAGGACTTTCAGTTTCGACAGGCTTTTTGCCGGTGAATAAGATTATGGATGGGGATTTGAATTTGAGGTATGTTGATAAACCACCGCTCTGTTATCTTCTTACAAAACAAGGGTGTCGGCTGTGTATTGGCTCCTTGCCTCAGCGATGAGCTTGAGCATCTGGTCAGCCTGAGTCTGAATATCGGGATCAGCATTTGTTACTCGCGAGTTCCACTTACCGTATTCCTTATTCAGGTGTTTTCGAACCCTCTCCCTGCTCATATCGGAAGTAATCCCAAGGATGGTCTCTACATCCCTGACTTCATGCATATCGACCGGAAGAACTTTTTCCATCATGATACGAAATCTGTTGGAATCGACTTCAAGCCACTCTGCCATATTTTTCAAGAAAGTTACTTCTTCGGCGGAAACAGAGCCTTTTGACTGCGCTACGTACAAGCAAAGCTCCAGAATGTCGTATCGCTGAGCTACTGGAGCAATTCCAACGATTTCGCCACATATATTGTATGTGTCGAGTTTGTTACCGCCGCGGAAAAAGGCAATGGTTTTTTCAAGTGCCTTGTCGAGTTTGAGTTCATCCTTATCAGACGCTGAATTTTCCAGGATGTTGTCTCTTGCCCAGTTTTTTATAAGTTCGATTTCACAGTCATATAATTTATTGTCTGCTGCACTGACAGCGAATGCAAGTGCAACAGCCAGGATATTTGTCCGCTCGATATTTTCCTGCAGGTTCATATATCCGAATGCGGGATTTTCACAGGCAAACTCACACTGTGCATGAGCAAGCTGCTGATTACTTTCGGCCGACATGATCGACGCAGAGAACTGCAGTTGTCTTTTTCCTTTGCGAGGGAACAGGAGCCAATCGAAACGAATCTGTGCAATAGCCGTCCAGTCCGACAAAGTGGTGACTCGGTGGGGAAGTTTACCAAGCCCGGTTCTGTAGCAAAATGCGGACGGATCCGGCCCATCCTGTGATGACCATTGTGGAAGCCGGGCCTGCACAACTTTGGCATCTGGCGCTCCATCCGTGACATCCAGGATTGATATCTTCAAAGTCGTGTCGCACATATCGTTCGGAGCATGAATTGAGCCGCAGATTTCGAGGCTGAACGCATCATATACGCTATTTTCTTCTTCCAGCTTTGTCCATTGGATCCGGCAATTCAATACTCTCATATCGATCGGTGGAGAAGATTCCTGAAACCTGTCTGGTTCCGCCTGATGTAAGAGCCGGGATTTGATTTTGCCAAACTTCTCCGGCATTCTTATCTGGTTTGCCAAATCCCAGAATACGGTACGATCAACCATATCTACAAGCTTAGTCCAACAATCTATGACTCTGAGTCTGAAGCGACCGATAAAACCGGGGGACACTACAGCCACAAATGCCGCCAGCACAATCGATACTATAATCAGAAGTTTGCTCATTTGCATACCCGCAAAGATTGTTACTCAACTTGTGATCTGCCAACGGCAGAGAGTTTTCGGTCTTTGCCTTTTATGTCGCTATCGGACATTTTACCGTCCTGATCCAGGCTGAGATCGACCTCGAGTGCCCTTCCCGACTCCAGGTCTTCGAATTTACAGTGCATTCGCTGGTTCACATCATAGCTATAAGTGACTTTGATCGGGCATTCTGCAGGTCTGTCCGGCGGAAGTTCAAATTTATACGTCGCAATCTTATTAACGAATTCGACATCGTTGCCTTCACCCTGCGTAATGGTCACCTCAACCTCTGCCTGCCCCTCTCTAAGAGTATAGAACGTCTGGGATATTTCACACGGCAATGGTGTATTTTTATTCAAAATGGTACGATTTTGAATTACTCGCCGGCCTGTTTCCTTATCAATGGGAGCACAAATAGTGCCATAACTGTGATTGCAAACATCGGTCAGATTTATGTCCATCAGGCCGCTGGAAATTCCTGCCGGCATAATATCAGGTTTTTCTCTTAGCATTGTCAATCCAGCGTGCAAAGCAGCACCGAGTGCCACGCATTCATCGACATTAACGGCGGTCTGAGGCGTTTTGCCAAACACTTTATCGAGGCGCTGTTGGACCATGGGTATTCGGGTGCTGCCGCCTACCAATAGTACTTTGCCAATTCCGGCTGGTTCAATGCCTGCCTCGCCAAGGGCGACTTCCACCAGAATATCCGCACGATCCATCAAGGGAGCAATTGCCTTTTCGAACATCTCTCGGGTTATTTCCACTCTCATATTGCCCGCCGGGCCGTAGAGCATCTTTTTCGCAACATCACGCCGGGACAATGTCCTTTTAATATCCTCGGCTTCATCTTCATACTTTGCTCGATCCTCATCTGAACCGATCAGTTCGGTTTTGAACTTTTCTTTATACTTTTGCTCCAAAATCTCTAATATTTTCTGGTCGAAGTCAATGCCGCCGAGCGAATGGTCTCCCTGCGAACAAATAATCTTCATGTCATGTCCTTTAACCTCCATTATAGTGACATCGAATGTTCCTCCACCGAGGTCATAAACCAGGACCTTTCCCGAGACCTGCCGCGTGGTGGCATAATACAGGGCGGCAGCTACAGGCTCGTTGACAATGCCAATTACGTTCAAACCGGCTATCCTTCCCGCTTCCATGGTTGCTTTTCTGCGGACTTCATCGAAGTGGGCGGGGACGGAAATAACGGCATCACAAATATCGCCATGTTCTATAGAGCAGTCCTGTTTGAGCTTTTTCAGAATCAAAGCTGACAATTCCACAGGCGTCCAGTCTTTTGAGTCGATTTTTCTGCTATAATTGACATCTCCCATATGCCGCTTGACCCAGCGAACAGACCGCTGGGCATTCAGATGCCTCGAATTAATCGCT
>CAZHBL010000003.1:0-42298 GCA_964530105.1 uncultured Pirellulales bacterium
TAGATGACCAGAATGAGACTTGGGCCACCTTAAGTTTGACGTACAAATTCTAAAAACGATTCGGAAAATATTGGCTGAATCTCCAAAAAGGCTGGTCCCGGATACCAGCCTTTTTCCATTTTATTCGAAACAGTATCTCGATCAGTTAAAATGCTAACGCTAATCAACACAAACAGGATGGCTCCCCTTATTGGGCCTATCGGGATAGACTATGTCGCCGCTTCAGCCGAAAAGGCGGGTATAGATGTCGAAGTCGTGGACCTCGGTTTAGCTGACCAACCGGAAAAGACCGTAAAAGATTACTTTTCCACTCGGGAACCTGAATTGGTCGGACTTTCTTTTCGAAACGCCGACGATTGCTTTTGGCCCAGTGCCGACTGGTTTGTCCCCGGATTGAAAAATACAGTTGACACTATACGTACTTTGACATCCGCTCCGATCGTCATTGGCGGCGTCGGATTTTCAATATTCGCCAAGTCCATTGTCGAATACACCGGCGCTGATTTCGGTGTATTAGGCGACGGCGAAGGCGCTATTACCGAGCTGTATCGTCAATTGAAGGCAACAAAAAGATTCGAAGATGTCCCCGGCCTCGTATGGCGGGAAAATAACAGAATCAAAAGCAATCCGCCGTCCTGGCCAAATTCTATTTCATTAGGCACCTCCCGAAAATTTATCGATAATCAGAGTTATTTCAAACGCGGCGGACAATGCGGCCTGGAAACCAAACGCGGCTGCAACCGCCATTGCATTTATTGCGCCGACCCATTGTCAAAAGGAACCATGCTTCGACTGCGAAACCCATCAGAGGTCGCCGACGAGGTCGAGTCATTGCTGTCACAGGGCATCGATGTATTACATCTTTGCGACTCCGAGTTCAACGTGCCACGAGACCACGCTTATGCTATCTGCGAGGAGCTTAATCGCTGTTCGCTGGGCGACAAGGTTCGCTGGTACGCCTATCTGTCACCTACTCCGTTCGACGCCGACCTGGCTCAGGTGATGGCCCGAGCCGGGTGCGTCGGAATAGACTTCACCGGAGATTCCGGCTCCGAACTAATGCTTCGGACATACCGCCAGCAACACACCAGAAAAGACCTCGCCAAAGCGGTCAAGCTCTGCCGGATGAATAATATCAAAGTCATGATAGACCTTTTATTAGGCGGGCCGGGCGAATCGCCGCGAACCTTGCGCGAAACAATTGAGTTCATAAAGCAAATCGGTCCAGATTGTGCCGGCGCCGCACTCGGCCTGCGTGTTTATCCCGGCACCGCTATGGAACAAATCGTCGCCGAAGAACTCCGGGAGCCAACTAATTCCGGCATCCGCCGGAAATACAGCGGGCCCATAAATCTGCTCAAACCGACCTTCTACATATCCAGCGCTTTGGGCGAGCGTCCGGCGGAGTTGGTAAGAGATTTAATCGGCGGCGACCGAATGTTCTTTGAGCCTGCCGTTGAGATCGACAGCCAGAAAGTCGAAAGTGATGACGCCGCTAATTATAACTACAACGAAAACCTGCTGCTCACACAAGCTATCAGTAAAGGTGCACGCGGCGCATATTGGGACATCTTGCGGCATCTCCGAAGCAATTGACTATGTTGTCATCAGAGACAGGGCTTAATATTAATTTGAATAAGTTCTTACACCACACTGTCATTCCCGTGAAGGCTGGAATTCGGTTTTTGTTCCTACTGCAGGGCTTGCTGTCACCGGAATTTTCCCAGGGTTCCGGGATGCTCGACCGGTTCAAAGACATAAGGCTTCGCAGGTTCTGATAGAATATCAGGGCAGTTCCAGCACCTGACCATCGGCGAGCAGGCGTGCTCGCAGCTTTGAGTAATCGACGTTTTGCACATTTATATTGTCGTCTATAGCAAGAACGGCGGCAGTCGCGGCGGACTGGCCGAGAACCATGAAGACAGGCTCCATGCGGATCGAGCCGTACGCGATATGCGATGAAGAGACGCAAACCGGAACGAGCAAATTCGTGCATTCGGAGGCCTTCGGCACGAGCGCGCCGTAGGAGATTGGATAAGGACCGCCTGGATTAATCTGGATGTCACCCTCATTGCGGGCGCAGCCTGCCTCATCGACATAGCGCTGGACATTGTGCGAGTCCATGTTGTAGGAGCCCATGCCGACAGGTTTAGGCGTCGGTTTTATCCGTCGCAGGTGCAGCTCGGTCGTGACAAAATCGCTGATCATTCGCCGGGCTTCACGGACATAAATCTGGTGGGGCCAGTAACCGTTGTCGGTGAATTCGTCCTTTGCCAGACCCCATTTACTCATTTTCTCTCGCACATCCGCCGGGACGCGCTGGTCATAGGCAAGGAACCACATGAGTCCCTTCTGATAATCCTCATGCTCTTTGAGAATTTCCCGCCGTCGCTCGTAGCTGCCTTCCGGATAATCATAATTCATGCCGATGTTATCGGTTGAGAACGCGCCGTGATTGTTGGTGTCGGTCTTGGCATTCGGGGCCGGGTCGAACTTGACGAATATGGCTCGCCAGCCTTTGTCGAGATAGCGGGCAAGTAGTTCATATTGCATCGGGTCATAGTCGTCCGGCTTAGGAAAGGTCACGCGGTTCTCGGGCACTTTCGTCAGACACATGCGAAAGTTGTAAGCCTGAATTCGGTGGTCGCCTTGTCCTTCCCTGCCAGGGCTTCCGGCGTGAATTCGAGGCAAAAGTCCGCCGGCCGGATCGCCGGGTTTGATATACGGATCGACGGGTTTTTCAAACTGATGGCTGGTTGCATTGCGCGTCTGGACGCCGTTCAAGGTTTCGCCGTACGCATCATTGCCCTCGCGACCGACATGGTAACTCACACCTGCGCCGGCCATAAGGTCGCCTTCGTAAGTTGCATCGATAAATATCCTGCCCCGGTATGTTTTTCCTCTGAGCATAGTAATAGAAACGATGCGCGAGCCTTCTTTCGTAACGCCTTCTTTGCGTTTGAGCCACTGGTCTCGGTGAACGGGAATTTTATACTCGGCCACAAGCTCTTCGAAGGCTTGCTCTGCTATGTGTGGCTCAAAGACCCACATGGCATCGTCTTCACGTCGGTATCGCGAATATTCTTCGCTCTTCTGGTAGATCCATGCCCCGGCTTTGTCATAATGATTCTTGACGCGGCGGTAAAACTCGCGTGAGATACCGCCGACAGCTTCCTTACGGCCAGAATCGGTCCAGCCCAGTCCGCCTGCTGTTAATCCGCCGAGGTGCTTGTCGGGACCAACGATGATCACAGTCTTTCCCATGCGCTTTGCCTGGACGGCTGCTGAGACTCCCGCCGAAGTACCGCCGTAGACGACTACGTCATAAGTTTGCAAAGAGTCCGCAGCCGAAATTGTTGGTTCAGTTCCTCGTATAATGGCAAAAGTGACAACTATACACAACAAGGTGAACCTTAATACTTTCCTCATATTTTTCCCTTCGGATGTTTCAACTCTTTAGATTCTTATCAAATCAACATAGTGAGCCAATTGTGTTAAATAATATTTCTATTTCTTCAGGCACGACTTGAAGCTATTATACAGAATCTTCAACGAATACTCCGAAACCCCTATGGACAATGTAATCATCCCGGCGAAAAGCGTGAGCATCACTGGCTTATCCTACATGCGATATCCCGGCTGAATGATGGTACCGAAATCTGCAAGCGAGATTCCGTACAAGAAACTTGTTCGGTCCGGATGGTTCTGCCCTCGTACGTATCCCACCATTCGAGATGATACTTACCGGGACGGAGTCTGGGGATTTCGATTGCAGCATCTGCAACCGGCACCGGCTGTTTTTTGTCGACGATCTGGTTCCGCCACGTAGCCTGGCTGTCGGAAATCCATAAATAAGCACAATCGTCGCCCTGGTAGCCCAATACTCGAAGTCGCTCGCCGTATGCTGTGGCGTTTGTCTGCCTGAGTCCCGCAAAGCAAACGTCCGCCAAAAATGCCGACAGCGGCCCGTAGTGCCTATAGTCATTTTGCTGGTCGAGCAGCTCCCACCACCAGAACATCGCCGTGCCGGAAGTGCCCGCGAACGCCGAGGCCCAGAGCGAAGTATGAAAATGCACGCCTTCGGTGTCCTTCTTCATGTAATCGCTGAGGCCCCACTTAGTATCGGCCAGGCCGAATTCGCCAATCAGCGCCGGCTTGCTTGGGGCATACTTTCTCAAAAACTGTGTTCTGTCGAGCACTACCGCGACCTCGTCTTTGTACTCCTCATCTGTGCCGGGACGCATATAGCGATGCACCTGGGCGATGTCCAGCGACGGCAGAAGGCAGTCTTTCGACGAAGGGCCCCACGTGCTCGTCGTACGAAGATGGTGATAGACGTCCGTCCGTTCGAGATAGTCGCCGACTTCATTATAGAACCGGTTGGTCGGCAGGCCGGGATCAATTTCATTGAAATACTCCCAGGCGGCAACGCTTGTCGAATAGCCCCAACGAGCTACGGCGTAACGCATGAATCTTTCGGCATACTGAACCGCCGTTTCGTATTCAGCGCTGCCCTCATCGGCAAGATGCTTCATATAAAGGTCGCGGGTCAATAGGCACAACATCAGGTAGATGCCGTCGCTCCGGGCCGCTTCGACAAGCTTATCCAGCATGAAGCAGTCCAACTGATTATAGACCCCCAGCACCGGCCGATTCACGTCCGCCTCCCACAGCAGCTCAGGCCCGTCAGGCGTTTCTTTCAAAGACAAATTGTCCAGCCAAATCGTGCCGGAACCGACCGGACCTATTGTAAACTGTCCGAGCCAGAATTCATTCCCGGCGGTTGCAAATTCCTTTTCAAACTGCTGCCATTTTCCGCCGGCCGAGTCGAAGGGTATCTGCCAGTTGTTCCGGCCAAGGTTTATCCGCAGCCCAGTCGCGCCGTCCGCCATGAAACGGCCGGTAAGCGTGTAGCGCGTGTTCGGCCGCAGCGCCACCGGATGAGATGGCGAGACTGTTACCGACTTGTTGTCTATTTTTACGCATTTGCGCGCCCCAGGTTCGTTTTCACTTCCAGGCAGCGGGACGGCGATTTTCTCGCGGCTCCACGAGCGGTCCCAGGCGCTTTTTTTGGCCTCGATAGCCATCGCCCAATCCTGGCAGCCGGTCCAGATGCGAAGAAAGTTCGCGCCGTTATCAGCCAACTTGTCGAAAATCTCCTCAGCCTTGGTAAGGTTGACGTACTGGCCTTCGCCGATGAACGCCAGGTTCTGGCCAATGGAAAAGAAAGGCTCACCATCGCTGAATTGCATGAAACGGGGGTCCTTCCTGGAGATACAAACAAATCCTTTATTTAAAGAAGATACGCAGTCGAAACGAACGCTTTGCGACTGAATCGTGCCGGCTTTGTCTTTCAGCCTTGCCGTGGCGACATACGTGCCCGTCTGCATCGGAGCAAATCGCGCCTTCCACGTGCCGTTGCCGACGGGATAGAACCAGTTCGACCGGCTGCGTCCCTGATTAAGTTTCCGCCGCTCGTAGTCCTGGCAGTAGAATGCGGGCAGCGTCAATTTGTCGCCGGCCGGCGTCTTTAGCTCTACAACCAGATCAACCACATCCGGGTCGAACGGATTATCATATTGCCTGTCCACTTCAATTAGCAACTCCAGCTTCTCGTATCTGCCCACTTCATTATTGGGCGCCTTTAGCGTCAAAGGCGTTATTGTGCCGCGGGATGTCTCAGAGACGTCTTGTCCTTGAACCGCGGGCAAGATGCCCGCGACACAAACGATTATCAGAACAATTTGAATTGTCAGCAGCAACTTCCACATAAGATGCTCCTTTGTTTTATCGTGTTTTGTTATTTCTCCAGCCAGAGATACGCCGGGCCTAAGATTCCGGAAGGCTCGGCCCTGGCCGAACCGCGAGTGCCCCATACATCCCAGGCAAACCGGTTGGCGATAGAGTTGGCCGTGACGAGCACAAGTTCATTTTGCCCCTCCTTCAGATACTTAGTGACGTCGAGTTCATACGGCGGCCAGAGCAGTGTATCGATAAATCGCCCGTTGACGAAGACTTCGACATAGTGCTGCACTTGTCCCAGGTCCAGCCATGCCCGTTTGAACCGCCCTTCGACGTTGAGCTGCCTGTGATAAAGCACGCGTCCAGAATAGAAGCCGAAACCAAGCTCTTGCCACGATTTGAGCCGGTCTATTTTGGCCGGCCCGCAAATCAGCTCTATCGGGCCGGACAGGCCTGCCGGGCCGCTGTGCGAGAACGTCTCGACGGCAAGGATATCGTGGTTTCCCGTGAGCAGATTTTTCAGCTCAATCGGCCCTTTTTCAGAAAATCGAGGCCCAATATTTTTCTCTATCAGCCGGCCGTTGAACCAGAGGGCGTATTCCCCGGTCACCGGCAGCGGTCTTTTCAGTGCCGCAGTGCCGGGCGGCAGCACCGCCCGCAGCAGGATAGACGAATTATCCGTGAAAAGACCGGCACCGCGAAGGACGTGAATTCTGTCCCATTCGGCGTCGGAGTACCCGGCGTCCGTCCAGCCTTGGATATTCTTGAATTGTCGTTTTTTAACGCGGAAGACCGGAAGCTCAATGCTCGCAGCGCCGATTGAGCTTTCCCATTTATCATCAAGCCCGGAACCAACAAGCTGGATACTCCAGCCTTCCGACAGGTCGAGCTTTTCGCCCTGCGGGCGTTCGCAATTCCAGGCCGGCAAATCCATCTTATTCGTCGAATAAATCACGCACATCGACTGGTGCGGGCGAAGCCGGACTTCCAGGCCGGAGCTATCCAAAACGCCCGAATAAGCTTTGCCGGTATCCATATCGACCAGGACGGGAGAGCCGCTTTTTGCGAGGCGCGCCCGGCCGGCGATAAATTCGTCCGAATCGTTGAACAGAAGAAAATAATCCGTATCCCGTGTCCGGCGGTGTTCGACGCGAAGAGATTCAAGGCCGCCGGAGACGGCGATTTCCGGGCCAGGCCCTTGTTCAAGGTAGTCACAGATTCGGCCCATGTCGCCCGGCAGCAGCGCAAGCCTTCCTTTTCCGACTCTTACAACCTGGCCAATCTCAGGCTTGCCGGAACCGAACCATCTTTGCAGTGTTGCCTGCGGCTGGTTCGGATTTAGAGGCCACGTCAAGCGGGGCAGACGCTCGATCCAGACAATTTTACCGCCCTGCTGCAGAAATCCGTCGATGGCTTCGAGAGCCTTTGCCCCGATTGCCGTTACCGGCGGAACAATCAGAACGCGAAATTCCTCCGGCCCGATGCAAATTTTGCCTACCTTCACAGTGCTTCCGGCAAGAAGATGGTCGTCCACGACGTCCATGTCCCAGCGACGAGCAAACAGGCCGTCAATCAAGTCATTGAAAACCGTGCACGTCCGGGCGGCGTCGGCGTTGCCTTCTGTCCTGTGCTGCCAGGGCAGAACGTTTTGGCCTTTTCCTCCGACACTGTCGGCCCACAGCGATTCGATGGGATAGTACACCGCGCACGGAGCGACGTGGCGGCCTATGTGATTGAAGTAGCTCAGCCTGGCACTCAAATCGGCGATTTTTTTGTAGTATTTCCAGTAGGGATTATCATAGAAAAAGCTCGGGGGACATTCGACTCTCGGATTATCCAGCGTCTGAAAGAAAGCGTGCGGCACAAAACGCGAAACGCCGAGAATCCCCAGCCCGTTATAGCCCGTGCGGAGCATGTCCATCGTGCAGTTCCAGCCTCCGGCAAGTCCCATACACTCGCACATGGCTTCATCTTTTTCATCAAGATGAGCGACTGATATCGCTACTTTTGCGCCGTTGGGCGGACATCGCGGCCCGAGAGCGTCGAAGCCCGGAATGTTCAGCCGGCGAAGAACAGTCATAAGCTGTGAGGCGTGGGCATAGGACCGGATGTTCTCTTCGTAGATATGTCCCGTAGATTTGACGCCGTGCTCGCGGCACCATGAGGCGCAGTTACCCATGAAGTTTTCCGCAAACAAATCGGTTACGGTCTGCCAGTATTCCAACCGCAGCTTCGAGCCGGCTTCGGAATCCGGGTCGAGCAATAAGGGCAGGCTGTCGAGGATATCCGTCCTATATCGGGCTTTGAATTCTTCGGCGAAACGCCCGGTCCACGGAAACGGGGACGGCGAAGTGGTGCTGGATTCATCAGTGAAGATTGCCGGGATTGTACCGCCGAAATCTCTGCCGAACCGCTTGTAGTACTGATCATGGGTCAAAGCAAGAAAACGCTCAACAGGCCCGGTGGAAAGGTAATCCGTCATCGAGTTGCTGCCGTGATCGAGAATGCTCGGATTACGCCCAAGGCACTGGAAGAAGACAAGCACGCTCCATTGTCCCTCGCCGACCGAGCCGGTAATGTCGGAGCCGTCGGCGGCGACTTTGCCCCAGGGTTCGTACGAACTTACAGGCGCATCACTTTTCTTAATGAAACCTCGAACAATCTTTTCGAAGCGTTCCATATTCGCCTCGGTCGGTTTCGGATTGGTTATCGAAACTGTTCGCTGGCCGTCATTGACGTTTTGGACGTAGTAATCCAGCCCTCTCGGATATAATTCGGGATGCCCGTCCGTCACCCTGCCGCCCGCTCCGCCGCTCGGCCAGTTATACTCGTCGTAAAGCCATATCTGCATATTCAGCTTTTTTGCCTCGTCGATTGTCGCGGCCATGGCGCGCCAGAAAGGCTCCTGGAGATATTGCCTGCGGTCCATGCCGAACCGAGGGTGCGGCATCGCGGCATATACACCCTTCGAATTCATCTGTCTGAGCTGCTCGCGATATTGGTTCGGGTCCAGCGGGCCGTTCCAGAACCAGAAAGGAACCTGCGTGAAGGTCCGTGGAACATTCTCGAAGTTAGTAATCGCATCCGAAACTTCCGGCGAGCCAGTAGGATTAGTGCAAAGAAAAACGAGGCTGATAAATGCACAAATAGTCAATTTAATCTCCTTTACGGCACAAACAGCTTACCAATTCTACCCGTAAATTTCAAATATCCGTTCAAAGCCATCTCCACAAAGCCTACGGTTTTGAGACTGTCATCCGTTGTCTCACTTCGGCAGCTCTAACGCTTAGCTTATTTGCCAGTACGAAGAAAAAGAGGTTGCAGAACACACCGATTGCCAGGCCTCCTATGCCGGCCGGCGTTTTCAACAGGTGGGTCCATACCAGAGTCCCGGCGGCGCCGGCCAAAGTTCCGGCAAGAAATCCGGCTTTCGTGACTCGGACGCCCAGCAGCACCGCCGCCAACGGAACCACGATTATCGGTGCCCAGAAATTATAAGCGTAAATAAGAATGTCGAGGACGCTGGGAATTTTAATTGCAAAGACCACGGCAAAAACTCCCACGAGCAAATTCGTCAACTTAGCCAAAAACAGCTCTCTTTGTTTGGACATGGGATTTTTGCGAAGGGGCTTAACCACATCGTTGATGCAGCAGGTGGCCGCTCCGTTTAGAAATGAGTCTGCCGAGGACATCACAATCGAGATGACCCCTGCGATGACGAGGCCCCGCAGACCGGCAGGCAGGACGGTACGAATAACACTGGGCATAGCAAGATTGGGATCCATTTTCGAGTCGAGTGACAGTGCCACTAAACCGATGGCGCCCGTAATTGCAAAGAAGGGTATAGAAAAAATACCGCTGAGCATAGTGCCGCGGGCGGTATGTATTGGGTCCTTAGCCATAAACAGACGCTGCACGTAAGGCGGTACAAGGGTTTCGCCGAGCAGAAACGTCAGGAACAGCGACAGAAAGGCGCCGACAGTCATGCCCTCCGCTGGTATTGAGAAATGGCCCGCCGGAGCCGCAGCTTTGATGGCGGAAAAACCGCCCAGTTTCATTAGGCCGAAGACGAGCGCCAACGGAATACCGACGGCAAGCACGCAGAATTGTACGACGTCAGTCAGCACCACCGCCCTCATACCGCCGACGGTCGAGTACGCAATGACAATCCCGCACCCGATCAGGATACCCCAAATCGGTGCGATATCGAGGAACACGTTGAAGATGATACCCATCGCCCCCACCTGGGCACCGACAATTCCGGCACAAAGAAAAACCGAGAAGAACCCGGAAATGATTCTTCCGGTCTTACCGTAGCCGCGGTCCATGAGATCACCGACTGAAATCACGCCGGGGAAATTGCCCGTTCTTGGCGCAATGAACTTAGCGACGAGAATCTCTTTGAGGCTGAATCCCCAAAGGGCGACGATATTGGCAATCCCGAAACGGAATACCTTCTCGGCGTTGCCGATTGAGAAGCCGCCGCCGATGAACGAAGCCGACAACGTGGCAAAAAGTACCAGCGAACCATACGAGCGGTGGGACACAGAAAAGTCCGATAGGGTTTTCATACCCTTACCGCTCCACAATCCTAATAAAAGGATTGCGACTAAATAGCCGGAGATTATTGCATAATCCAAAGTCATTATATCTCCCAATCTATATTAGGAAAGTGCCTAAAGTTGAGAGTGACTAAAGTGCCTAAAGTTATAAGGAGCATTGACATACTTTAGTTCACTTTAGTCACTTTAGCTCACTTAAAATATGCTATTGGAGGAATCTGGGCCATCGTTTTAAGACCGGGGCCGGCCTGGAGAATCGACCTGACGGCATTGAGAGTAATCGCACACGTGGCAATGTCACCATTGACGCCGCCGGAGATTCTGGATTTAATCTCAGGCTCTCCATCGATATGCACCTGGTCGTAGGATTCCTGCTCACCAACTGCCGCTTTGAAATTCAGCCTAATCACCTCCCTATCGCCGACGAAACCCCTGCCGACCTGATGTACACCGCACGCCATGCCTTTAGCGATAGGTTTGTATCCGCTATCGATTTGACTTTCAGCAATAACGGGTTTGAGGGATTCGGTGTTTTTATCGAGCTTCCAACCAAGACGCTCGGCGATAAAATCCACCGATTCGGGCAATCCGACGTGCCGGAGTGTGCCTGCTTCCCTCTTGGCCTCGAACTGCTCAAGGGTCAGGCCGGCACCGATTTTCTGCTGGAACGGAATTCGGCGCACCGAGGCATCCTGCACCCGCCAGACTTCCACCTTCCTGACGTTTTGGCACAAACCCGAAAGGACGGTCGGAAGCAGATCCATAAGATACCCGGGATTGACACCTGTACCGACACATGCAACACCATTTTGACGGCATATATCATCAATCCTCTTCGCAACATCAGGATTGCTCTTCCAAGGATAGAAAAGTTCTTCGCACGTTGAAACAATGTTGAGCTTAGCATTTGCGAGCTCGGCCACCTGATTTTCAAGGGCAACAAGGCTGCTGACCGTTGTGACTAATGCGACATCAACTGATTGGCCTTTGATTGCATCGGCCAGATTGTCCCGGATGGTAATCCCGAGCGGCTCGATGCAGCACAATTGACCCAGGTCTTTGCCGGCCTTTTCAGGATCGGGATCAATGGCCCCGACAATGTTGAAACACCCACGCTCCACGGCGTACCTGAGCATTTTCTGCCCTAATGGGCCGATTCCTACGTGCACGGTATTAATCATCTACTTGAGTCCTTTCTGATTTGAAACATTGATTACCCTGCCCAGAGCAACCACACAGGGTTGCCCCTACGAATCACCGGGAATTACAGGCAACAAAATATGCGAGGGGCGTTCTTTGTCGTGGTAAACGGTTTGTGTTGCTTTGATGAACTCGGTGCCGGTGCCAAACGGCTCGCCCGTGTTCAGATTCCTGTCGAAGCGCGGGAAATTGCTGCTGGATATCTCGACTCTGATTTTATGGCCGGGCAAAAAAGCGTTGCTCGTCACCCACACGTCGATCTCGTAACGATAAACCTTGCCGGGCTGAATGAGGCTCGGTTCACTCTTAGAGCCATGATATCTGGCCCGTAAGATACCGTCACAGAGATTGAAAGGGCGCCCGTCCGGATGAACGTCCAGAAGCTTCGCCGTCCAATCGGTATCTTTGGCTGTGCTGGCGGCGTAAAGAACCACCTTGACCGGCCCGGTGACCTCCAGCTCGTTTTTCAGCGCTTCACTGGTGAAAACGAGAACATCTTTTCTTTTCTCGACCTGGGTCTGGTCATGCGGCCCGGCCGGACAACCCACCAAATTGCAGCCGCCGGCAGTGGGAACCGGGTCGTTTGGGTCATATACAAATTCGTCGTTTGGCTCCTGCCCAGGTTTCGCCGTTGTCAACTTTCCATCTCCTTCGGCGGTGTTCGCAGAGCCTTCTCCGTGAAAATAGTAAGGCGTGTATTCGGTACGCTCCAGCGGCCACTGCCGCTCATCACGCCACTGGTTGCGCCCCATCACGAAAATGCGAAAAGCCGGCCAGGTATCGGCCCCTGTATTATCGCCCTTCAGCCAGTAATCGAACCATTTCGTCTGCAACTCGCGCAGGTTGATTACCGATTCGGCGCCGAAGTTCAAATCACCCACCCTGCCGTCCTGACTTATCCCATGTCCCCATGGCCCCATTATCAAATGCTGGTGATTTCGAGCATCCTGCGAGCGCGACATTTTCCTGACGGCGTTGATGTGCTCGAAGACGCTCCTGGAAAAAATGTCGTACCAGCCGTCAACCGCACAAATCGGGACAGTGATATCCTGCCATTGGTTGCGGACGCCGCGGGCGGCCCAGTAATCATCGAAATGGGGATGAGCAACCCAATCCCGCAGGTATTGGACCTTGCGGCCGAGGACGCTGTCCCACTCATTGAGCGGCAGCGTTCTGAAAGCCGTATTCCAATCCTGCTCGTTCCAGGTGAACATAGCAACCAGTTCGCCGGGCTTTAGAGCAACCATGCTACCCCAGCCCATCATCAGGGCCAGATTTAGCGCCCCGTCGATATAGACGCCGTCGCCGTAAGTATCAACCAGCGGCACGACGGGAAACATGGCCTTGAGATGGTCTCCGGCGTTCGGGGCCGATATCCACTGGGTAAAGCCCACGTAAGAGCCGCCGGCGGTACCGATGCTGCCATTGCACCAGGGCTGTTCCAGGAGCCACTTTTGGGTATCCCTGCCGTCATTGCGATCGTTTGCAAACGGCTCCCATACGCCCTGGGAGCTTCCCTTGCCCCGGCAGTCCTGGCTGACAACCACATATCCGCGCCCGGCGTAGAATAGTCCATCGCCGTTCTTCTCATCGCCCTTTCCGTACGGCGAACGAATGAGTATCACGGGATACTTGCCCTCGGCTTTCGGCAGGAAAATATTCGCTGAAAGCTCGACGCCGTCACGCATCGGAATCTTCACTTCCGTACGGACTTCGACATCGGGGGACTGCTGTGCGGCAACAATTGTCCATGTCGACAACAGAGCCGACAAAATTAAAATTATACGTGCTGATTTTCTCATGGCTCTACCTCTTTTGTAATTTTGTTATATTGTACGATTTATTCAGCGTTTCAGAGCGTTAGCGACCATCCCCAAAGCCTGCGGCTTTGAGGCTGCCACCCGTTTTACATCCATTCTATTGGGTGGCAGCCTCATCCTGATTGTCATTTGTGGCGAGGCCGTCCCGGCCTTGCGTCCCGCCGGCATCTTGCCGGCGGTAGATAACAAGGGCAAGATGCCCTCGCCACGTGGGGATGGCTTTCCCTTGGCTAAACACATCCTATAACAAGCTGCACACCTTACCGTTCTGGAAAACTCAATTTATCCAACGGATCCGTGCCCTTTCTTAACTCCTGCTGGTCGTCAAAGCCGTCATTGTCATCATCTGCATCGGCGTTATCACCGACACCGTCTCCATCGGTGTCCCGCCATTCATTTTGGTCTAACGGGAAGGCATCCCAGGGAACGGATTTTGCCCGGTCGAATCCGTCGCCGTCAATATCCAGCTCCTCGTAATCCGGGATGCCGTTTTTGTTGAGATCGTCCCCGATCCCGTCGGCATCGTCATCCGCATCCAGATTATCGCCAATCCAGTCGTTATCCTTATCTTCCCATTCTCCCGGATCCAGCGGGAAGGCATCCTTATCATCCTCCAGGCCATCATTATCATCATCGGCATCGAGGTTGTTAGGGACGCCGTCCCGGTCAATATCAGGCGGGCCGTCCGGTGTGATTAAAAGGGCAATATCCACTACGAATTCAGGAACCTCGACAGTTTTTCTTCCCTTTGTCAGCTCCACGGTCTTGAGAATCGCGGCATTCTCAGGTGAGTACCAGTATCCTTCGGCATTCTTAGGCACGTCAAGAGTAATACTCGCACCTCTGAGAGGTTTATCATGATTCTCGAAATGATGCAGATAGACGCCGGCCCTTTCCTTCGAAGCCAGCGCATAAGCCCGAACGGCGTGCGGATTCGATACTTCCACCGGCACGACAACGACATCCTTGTCCAGCCTGTAGGCGAAGTCCTGCATCGCCCGGACGTATTCGCGCTCCTTCGGACCGAGCCAGATATTCATATTATGACCATCCCGCGCGTAGCTGGTGTTCCAAAAGACGAATGCAATCTCATTGAAGAAAGCCGTCCAGTTCCTGATCCGCATCCGTAAAGCCGAACGGTCGTCCCATACGCCGCCGACGCCGGGAGCGGGAGGATTCTTACGGTCGACACTGTTGCCCTGCTCGCCGACGACCACGGGCTTGCCGGGCTTTTTCCAATTTTTTGCCCTTGTTGCAGTTACTACATCTGACTTTAGTTCATCTTCCCTCTGGTACCAATGCGGAGCGCTTATGTCGATGCCGGCAAGGTCGGGCCTTTCCCAGCTTGTGGTAATCGGGTGTCCGTACGGATCGATGGATTTCAGGTAAGGAATCATGATTTGATACCAGCGGTCGTCGGCGTGCTGCTCGTTCAGAAATTCCCAGAAGTCCACGTAAGGGCCCCAGCGATCGACGCTGTACTTGATGAACCTTTTGACCTTCGACATTGATACATCATCGTACGGCCCATTGTTGAATACCTTTTGGTAACCGAAGATGCCATAGAAGATGCGAAAGCCGTACTTGCGTGCATAACATAAAAGTTCGTCGGTCATGACCGCCTGCTGCACAAGGTAGTTGTCGAGGTCATTATTAAGTGCAAAGGAGCAGTTCTGCTGGGAGTACCGGTACAGATTGAAACCGCATTGCGAGAAGTATCGAAAATAGACGTCGGCATTCTGGGGATTATTAGCCGGGCCCCTTACGAACATTGGTCCCGGCGGCAATTCTCGCGGCTCTTTCAGGTCTGTGCGGAACGGCCCTTCCATCGCGCATTGATCCAACACCGAGCCGGTGCCTGAATTGTCTCCCCAGCAATCCTGCAATCCAATCGGAAAATAGGGACTTCCGTCATCAAAGATAAATCGGAACGGACTGGCCGGGTTCAGGCGGACAAAACCCCGATTCGGTTTGCGCCCTTCGATGCAGGTAAAAGTTTCTTCGCCGCGCGCCTCTTGTCCTTCCGTATTCTTGAAAACAAAAGTGTATTCCCAATGACCGAGTTCTGATGGAGCAAAGCGGGCCTTCCAGATATCCTGTTTATCGAAGTGGTAGGAGACTCGCTGTCTTTGCTGGCTTTCAGTCCGGATATCCGGTCCTGAGGAATTGCCGTAGTGAAATCCGCCGACGTGAATCTCCTTTTTCGAGGGAGAGGTGAAGACAACTTCGATGGCAACGTCGAAGAAAGGATTTGTGTAGACCGCTTCATGCC
The DNA here is from genome assembly GCA_964530105.1 of uncultured Pirellulales bacterium. Classification (GTDB taxonomy): domain Bacteria; phylum Planctomycetota; class Phycisphaerae; order Sedimentisphaerales; family Anaerobacaceae; genus JAFGPJ01. The sequence continues at coordinate 15,597 of CAZHBL010000003.1, forward strand.
GAAAGGTGATTTCAAACACTTCATATTTTGGAATAGTACCTGTATTCTGACTGTATTTAACATCGAGGACGCCGCGAGCCGGCTTCGGAGCATTGATCTGTTGTGATACTGCTCGGCTGGAAATGCCGGGCAGGACTAAAACAACAAACAGCAAAGCAATTCTTGACTTCATAGTCTTGTCTCCTTTTAGGGGCTGTGATTTTTTCTTGCAAAAACGGAACCGGCAGTCCATACCGCCCCTGCTACGCAACAAGTATATCCAAACCGGTTAAAAGCTCCAAAAGAATTAATTCTACTCCTCTGAATTGTCGATACAACACCCATGAATATAAATCGTGAATTCAAAATGAGTTTTCATGGAGAAAACACATGCGGAAACAAAAAATGTTTTCATTGATCGGGGAATTAACCGTTCAGTTTGCAACACTGGAGCATCGGCTGCAAAGGCTTCTCAAAATTCTCATGAGAAAAGACAATGTCCTGATAGGGCCACTCTTCATACATGAGCTTAGCCTGGCAACGTTGCTGAGGAAAATTAGAATAGTCGCCCTGTGCAGAATCCCGGAACACAAACCGCTGCTTAAAAATCTGGAACGTGTGATAAAGAGAATAAACACCACCCGGGCAGAAAGGAACCTGCTGATGCACGGCGACTGGCAGATAGAAAATACGGATTTCTTTCCGATAAAGGTACGAGACTTCAAAATCAGATATGAAAACGGTACGTGGCAGGAATTTACAGAAACAACATTAACCGAGAAGAAATTATCTCAACTCCTCCGGCGTTTGAAAGGACTTGTCCAGGAAGTTGAGTATTTAGTCCGTATTGTCAATGATATGCAAATCGTTCCCGATGCCGTCAACCAGCCGGGATAAATAGTGTAGGGTGTGCAGCTCGTCTTTTAGCTGCACACGCTGAAATAGGCGCTCAGAACCGCGTGTGCAAAAAAACGTTTGCACACCCTACGTTCTGATCCCCATTAAGAATCTCCTTAAAAACTCTCGAAGGCGTCTTACCCTAAAATGGAATCTTAGAGGCTCCAGCCGTTTCTGTATTGCTGCCGGATGAACTTATCGGCTTCGGGGCAGCCGATGGCTTTGAGGTTCTCAGCGTCCCAGTTGATTTTCCTGCCGGTACGAAGCGCAACATTGCAGAGTAACGCTGCCTCGGTCAGTGCGCCCGAATAATCGAAATTGCACGTGGTCGGCCCGCCGGTTTTGCAGGCCTCGGCCCATTCGCGGTGGTGACCGATAGAATCCGGAATGAACGGAGCGGGCGGCCGGAATCCGGCAAACTTCTCCTCCGGCAGCAGTTGATGCTTACCGTAGTCGGCAATCAACATGCCGTCCGACCCCATAAACAGCACGGCGTTCGGCCACTGCAAAGTCTTATCTTCTTTGACAAATTCCGGATAACCGCCTCCATTGTACCACGTTAAAGTAACCGCCGGCAGGTCGCCTCGCGCGGGATATTCCTGCCGGGCGATGGTCCATTTGGCCGCGCTTTCGGAATGAACTGGCCCTTCGGCCTCTACCGTGGTCGGATACCGGAGTTTCAAAGCCCAGAAGGCCAGATCGCAGTAGTGGCAGAAAAAGTCGCCTAATTGACCGTTTGCGAAGTTCCACCAGTAGCGCCATCCGAACGGGGCGTAAGTCGGGCTGTAAGGCCGGTAAGAAGCAGGCCCCAGCCACAGGTCCCAGTCGAGCGTCTCCGGCACCGGGGGCCGTTCGGACGGCAGGTCAGGCTGCGACATATTCGTCGGTTTGGGCGGCCCGTTGAAGTTCGCACCAAGCCAGACATGGACCTTGCTCACCTTACCGATGGCGCCGGTTTGGACAAGCTCTACAACTCGACGGTAGTTGCTTTCGGCGTGAATCTGGGTACCCATCTGTGTCACGAGCTTTTTCTCGCGAGCCAAATTCGCCATTAGCCGTGCCTCGTAAACGCTGTGTGTTAGCGGCTTTTCACAGTAGCAATGCTTGCCGAGTTTCATGGCCGCCATCCCCGCCACCGCGTGGATATGGTCGGGCGTGCCGACGACTACCGCATCGATTTTGTTTTGTATCTCATCGAGCATCCGGCGAAAGTCCTTGTATCGTTTGGCCTGGGGGTATTTCTCGAAGGTCTGTGCGGCGTGCTTTTCATCGACGTCGCACAAGGCAAAGATATTCTCAGTCGCTCCAACACCGTTAACATCGGCGGCCCCGCGCCCTCCGACGCCGATACAGGCAACGTTCAATTTCTCGTTGGCTCGGGTGCCGCGTACCAATCGGCTATTCGATAAGATGATTAAACCGGCACCGCTGAAGGCTGCGCTGCGCAGGAAATCACGACGATTCAATTGTTTATCCATTGGTCACTACTCCTTATCCAGTCTAAAGTTAAATTATGCCAGGTATTTTATACTACACCTTGCCATTTTTAAAGTCAAGTACTCGCCAACATTGACTAAAAGTTTTATATTGTTTATAAAAAGTGCGGCGTATGTTGTTGAGTTAATCAATGGTGGTGTAAAATGAAAACTCTTCGCTTTGGAATAATCGGCTGCGGTATGATGGGGCGTGAATTCGCCAGCGCCGCCGCCCGCTGGTTCCATCTGCCCGATATAAGCGTACGTCCTGAAATAGTTGCAATTAGCCATCGAACTTTGTCTGCGGAGAAAGATAATTGGTTCAAGAACAACATACCAACCATCAAGCAGGTTACCAGCGACTATCGCAAGCTCCTGGACAACCGCGACGTAGAAGCTGTCTATATCTCGGTTCCACACAATTTGCACCAGGAGTTTTACTGTACGGCTCTGGAAGCCGGCAAGCACCTTATGGGAGAAAAACCATTCGGTATAGACAAAAAAGCGAACGATGCAATCATGGCCTGTATCAGCAGACATCCCGACCGCTTCGTCAGATGCTCGTCACAGTTTATGTTTATTCCTGCCGTGCAAAGAATCGGACAGATGATAGAAGCCGATGCTTTCGGCAGGATTATCGAGGTTAACGCCGGTTTTCTGCACTGCAGCGATCTTAACCCGGCCAAGCCAATCAACTGGAAGCGGATGGTCAAATTCAACGGCGAATATGGCTGCATGGGCGATTTGGGACCGCACGTTTGCTCGGTACCTTTCAGGGCGGGCTGGATTCCTTTGAACGTACGTGCCGTGCTGTCCAATATCATGCCAGAGCGGCCCGATGGAAAAGGCCGAATGGTTCCCTGCCGGACATGGGACAATGCAACGCTGCTTTGCCAGGCCGGAGATTCCAAATCCGGCGACGTATTTCCTTTTACACTCCGAACTCAGCGTATCTCACCCGGGCAGAAGAACAACTGGTATCTTGAGGTTTTGGGCACCAAAGCCTGCGCAAAGTTCAGCACTAACGATACCAACACGCTTGAGATACTCAAATATACCGGCGGCGAGCAACGATGGCAGAAAATTTATATCGGATATGAAGTCCCGTTCAAATCCATCACACACAATATCTTTCAGTTCGGGATTTCCGATGCGATTCTGCAAATGTGGGCCGGATTCTTATACGAGTTCGATAAAGGAAAGCCATTCACCAGGTTCTCCGGCTGTGTAACCGGCGAGGAAACCACTTTATGGCACCGGCTGTTCACCGCAGCATTGAAGTCGCATAAAACCGGAACTACCGTCTCCATAGAGTAAATGAAATTCGAAGAAAGGCCCTTATCTCCGGATGAATATAAGTTCTAAAATTGTTGATATTCCCTCCGTCGGCCCGGTGACAATCGTAAAATCTCAAAGAGCAAAGCTCATCAGGATTACAGTAAATCCCGACCAAAGCGTCAGACTAATCGTACCCAGGGGCGAATCCACGGATAGATCAATGCAGTTTCTGCATTCGAAAATCCCCTGGATCACAAAACACCAGCGCAGGCTCAGCAGGCTTGAAAATATACCAACTAACCTCCAATCCTCTGAAATTAATGAGCGACAGGCTTTTGAAAAACTCATCAGCCGATTGGAGGAATTAGCGAAGATTAATAATTTAAAATACGCCAGGGCTTCGATTAGAAATCAGAAGACAAAATGGGGAAGTTGCTCAGCCAAAAACAACATAAGCCTGAACATCAATCTTGTAAAACTGCCCGATGAGCTAAGGGACTACGTGATTTTACACGAATTAGTCCATACCCGGTTTAAGAACCACAGCAAAAAGTTCTGGACCGAACTGGATAAGTTCGTCGACGGCAAAGCAAAAAAGCTGTCGAAGAAACTAAAGAACTACCAATTGTCAGGCACGGCTTAGAACGAATCCCATGATTAGTCCATCAGTGCGCTATCATATATTTCTGGCCCCCAAAAGACAGACATGACGGCATGTCCTGAAGCTCATCGGATGAATCTTTTTTGCTGTACCCCAATTTTACAGGCATACCCGTGTTTGCGACACTAATCTTGCCGTGAACGACATATTCGCCCTTTGTCGTCTCAACGCGGGTAAGACCCATCTCGCTTTCACTAAGCGGTCTCTCAATTCGACCCGGAGAGCTGGTTGATTGCTCAGCAGGACTTACACTGACAAGCGTCCCGGCGTCTTCCCATTTGGCCACCTGGCTTGAGCATCCCGCCACGATTAAAAGTCCAACCAACAGAACACACTTTTTCATAGCTTTACTCCTTTCATTCTTAAATATCCTTATTCGTCCATTATTTTAAAGCAACCAATTTAACAATTCAAGCTCCCTTTAATATAAATTGTTAATTATCGGTAACGCCAGTCCACTTTTCCTCTATAACCCATGGTCTGCTCAACAAGAGCAAACAAGCCGGGATCATATTGCTTAAGCGCTTCGCGAGTGGCGATTGGGCTGCCGGCATCATTTGGTGGCACGACCGCTCCGGCTGCGTCGAAGTATGCCAGCACGCCCTCGGCCCAGTATTCGGCGCGATCGCCGATAGCGGCGGTACCTTTCCATAAGCCCTCGCTCATAGCGCGGTCATAAAGTTCCCTGAGCTTCTCATCGAACCGGATGTCCATTCGCTGGACCCGCAGCTCATATTGCTGCACATCTTGTCCTCTGCTGTCCCATTTGGGATCGACAGGGCGCGTGCCGGTTAAGTAATAGAGGGCCTTAGCAAAAGCACAGATTACCTGGCAACTCGTGACGTAAGGACTATCCAGGTCGCCCAGCACGTTTTCCTGGTCTACAACCAATAATTTGGCTTTGGGTGAGTAATTCAGGAACCTCGCCGTGTAATCTATGCTCCCGGCAGGCATCTTTTTACACTCAGGCAAATCGTACAGGCTCTCTTCCGGACCAAGAACGACCAGCTTTACCCCCTCATTAATAAATGCCTTGAGGATGTCATGCCTATAAGCAAACATCTTGCGGATTGTATCGTTGGCTTTGAGCAGGGCCTCGTCGCTGGCCTGCTGTCCGACAACGATGAACTCGCGAGCCCAGGTGAACTTTGTGTAATACGGATCGATATTGAACCTGGCCGGTGGTGCTTCGATGTTCGGCAGTTTCTGCAGCCAGTGATAACGCCAGTCCTGGTCCGGGCCGAAATTAAAGGCGCTCCTGACAAGCTCGTAGCCTTCCGGATCGTATATCTTTAGCTGCTCGCGCCGGCCGATGGGGCCGTGGTTCCAGTTATTGACACGGTTGCAATCGAAATAAGCCTGTGCAATCTCAGCGAAGTATTCGGAAGAATTTCCGATTGCATAGGTGTCTTTATAGAGACCTTTTTTGACCGCATTTTGATACGCAGCATTCTTCCTATCCCTCCATGTCGGATCTATTCTTCGAAGTGTGCCGTCTATCGTGTGGCAGAATTCATGCACGGCGATACTCTCATCGTCGTAGCGGTCGATTGGTAAGCTCAGCAGGTTCTCCTCGCCGAAGCTGGTGGGAAAACCACCGGTGCCACGAACACGCTCGTTGAGATAATCCGGATTTCGGGCGTTTCTATTCTCCGGCAGGTCGGTATAGACCTGATCTTTGCCGATGATGACTAAGTACATACCCCTATCGACCATCGCTTCGAGTACATCGGGCCGACCGGCCAGCATATGTGTAACAATCTCGTAGGTACGCTGAAGCGCCAGATCAGTCACTTCTGATGAGGCGACAACCGGCATACCCTTGATATCGATATATTTTGTGTAAAACTGCCGGGCCGCCTGCCTGTCCGGCTCGCGGACCTTCTCAAAAAACGATTCCGGCGGTGCAGTTACCTGCGGATACTCAGAAAAATCGCCGGCCCGTGCAGAAACGAGACACTCCGGCACAAAATTAACCAATAAAACAACAATGATAACTCGTGTGGCAAACTTCATTTTCACAACCTTTCTCAAAAAAAGATTCAATTTTCGAGCGCCAATTGTAATCCAAAGCCGGCTAAATTTTTTGCCTTTTCGAGAATTGTGAGTATAATGCGATACTGTCAATCCGTCCAGACAAGTTTTGTCTGGTACGTAATTGCTGCCAATGGAGAATATTATGAAAAAATATGTTCTATCCATCATTTTATTTGTTTTCTTGCTCCAATGTCACACAATAGGTGCCGAAACGAAAAACTGTGAGGAAATAACTATTCATGCCCGGCCTTTGGATTTGAGCAGCGTGCGACTGCTCGGCGGGCCACTCAAGCAGGCTCAGGACCTGGACGCCAAGTATCTGCTTGAGCTTGAGCCTGATCGAATGCTGGCATACTACCGTCAGCGTGCCGGCCTGGAGCCTAAGGCCGAACCGTACGGCGGCTGGGACGGCGGCGGAAGAAATCTCACCGGCCATATAGCCGGGCATTACCTCTCGGCGGTTAGCCTGATGTGGGCCGCCACGGGAAATGAGCGTTTGAAGGAGCGGGCGGATTATATCGTAAAGGAGCTGAAAGAGGTCCAGGATAAATGGGGCGATGGCTATCTCAGTGCATTAGAAGGCGGTCGGAAATGCTGGCAAGCCGTGGCCAAAGGAGACATTCGCGCCCGCAGCTTCGATCTCAACGGGCTTTGGTCGCCGTGGTACGTCCTGCACAAAACTTATGCCGGCCTGCGGGACGCTTATCGCTATACGGGCAATCGCACTGCGCTTGAAGTCGAGATAAAATTCGCCGAATGGGCAGAGAAAATTCTTTCCGGGCTTACCGAGGCTCAGGACCAGCTAATGTTGAATACCGAGTTCGGCGGTATGAACGAAATAATGGCCGATCTTTACGCCGATACGGGCGATAAACGCTGGCTGAACCTTTCATATCGCTTTGAGCATCGCTCCTTCATCGAGCCGCTCATGCGCCATCAGGACATTCTCGAAGGTAAGCACGGCAACACACAGGTACCCAAGCTCATCGGTTCGGCGGACCGCTACGCTTATGCCGGCGAGCCGGGCGACATTCTTGCTGCCGGCTTTTTCTGGGACACGGTCGTCCAGCACCATAGCTTTGCCACCGGCGGCCACGGCAAAGAAGAATACTTCGGCAAACCAGATATGCTAAGCGACTTCATCGATGGACGTACCGCCGAGACGTGCAACGTCTACAATATGCTCAAGCTGACTCGCAGGCTTTTTTCACTCAGGCCCGATGCTCATTACGCCGATTTCCACGAGCGGGCGCTATTCAACCATATTCTGGCTTCCATCGATCCCAATGACGGCAGAACTTGCTACATGGTTCCCGTAGGCCGGGCCGTTCAGCACGAATACCAGAATATGTTCCGCAGCTTCACCTGCTGTGTCGGGACCGGCATGGAGAGCCACGCCCTGCACGGATACGGGATTTATTACGAGTCCGGCGACAAATTATGGGTGAATTTGTACGTTCCATCAGCGGCAGATTGGCACACGGCGGGAGTGAAACTTCAAATGGACACCGACTTTCCCGAAGGCGAGTCGGCAAAGCTGAAACTTACTCTCGAGTCTCCAAAGGAATTCGTTCTCGCCCTGCGGCGTCCGGCCTGGGCCGGCGAGGGTTTCAGCGTAAAAGTCAATGGAGAGCCTGTGCCCGAAGATGTGATAGCCCCTCTTGGCGACGTGCCGGAGTCAGGTCGTCAGGTCAAAGACCGCCGGCTGCCAAAGTCCGGCTACTACGTGGAGCTGAAACGGACGTGGAAAACCGGCGATACCGTGGAATTGACTCTGCCTAAAACACTTCACACCGAACCGCTGCCGGACAATCCACGCCGGGTAGCTATTATGTGGGGGCCTTTGGTGCTCGCCAGCGACTTAGGCCCTGAGCGCCAGCCAAGACGCGGAAGAGATTCCCGCGATGAACAACCAAACGTACCTGTGTTTGTCGCCGCCGAGCGGCCCGTCGCCGATTGGCTCAAACCCGCTGCCAACATACCCGGATGTTTCCGTACCGATGGCGTAGGGCAACCGAGTGACGTCGATTTTGTACCGTTTTACCGTCTTCACCGGCGTACCTACGCTATTTATTGGGACCTGCTTACAGAGTCCGAATGGAAGGCCAAACAAACAGCACCTGAAACAACAGAAGGAGATTTATAATGAAAACGAAGTCTTTAATTCATCTTATGCCGATACTCCTGCTTGGGGCGGTTGTTGTATTTAACAACAACACTTCGGCACAAGACAATACGAAGCCTGATTCGGGAGTAAACCTTGCCGTCGTCGCAGAGCCGTCCTGCTCTTATGTCTCCGGCGATACCTCGGTAACGGCGCTTAATGATGAGAATGAGCCGAGAAGCTCACGCGACAGACGTCTTGGCTCTTACGGCAACTGGCCCAGAAGGGGCACACAATGGGTGCAGTACGACTGGAGCCGGCACATCAACACCCGTAAGATCGACGTTTACTGGTGGGACGACCGCCGGGGCGTTCGCCTGCCCAAGACCTGCCGGCTGCTTTACTTCAACGGCAAGGATTTCGTACCGGTGAGCAATCCATCGGGTCTGGGCGTAGCGGAAAGTCAGTATAACACCACTACCTTTGACGAAGTTAAAACGAATAAACTCAGGCTCGAAATCGATTCCAATGATACTTATTCGACGGGCATTTTGGAATGGAAAGTATATGACTCCGGCAAGTCGCCCGATTTTCCGCCGAGAGTGAACGCAGGCGTGGACCGCGTTGTCATATTAGGGGGCAAAACCTATCTTAACGGAATAATAAAGACTTTAGGAGGCAAAGGTTCCCCGGCAATTTCCTGGAGCAAAATGTCCGGTCCCGACCTGGTTATTTTTGAGAACGCCACTGAACCGGTCACTACGGCAACATTTTCGAAGGCGGGTGATTATGTCCTCAAGCTGACGGCCGACAAAGGGCAATTGAGCGCTTCATCCACTATTGCCGTCAAGGCCGAAACGCCGCCGCCCGCAACGGCCCTCGAGACGGTCTATACCAAACACTATAAGATTGACAATCCTCTCTGGAACAGCAGAGCTAAAGCCCTGATTGTAAACTGGATTCCTCACTGCATTGACAAGATCAACGACCCCAACCTGCGTGAAGGCGGCATCAACAACTTCGTCGAAGCCGCCAAGAAGCTCAGGGGCAAGCCTGCCAAATTCCACGTCGGCTATCCCTTTTCCAATGCCTGGGTTCATCAGACGATAGAGTCGATGTGCATCGCTCTGATGGTCGATCCGCAAGGCGATCCAGAGATTATCAAGGCCCAGGAGAAATTGAAGGCTACCCTTGAGGACTGGATCCCCAAGATCCTGGCCGCCCAGGAACCCGACGGATACCTCCAGACGCGCTTTACGCTGGGAACCAGCCGGGATCGCGGCCCCGTCAAGCATTGGGACCCGCGGACCCGCAGCGAGCACGAGGGCTACGTGGCCGGGTATTTCATCGAGTCAGCAATTAACCACTACACTCTGACCAACGGCGCCGACAAGCGCCTCTATAACGCGGCCAAGAAGCTTGCTGATTGCTGGGTCGCCAACCTCGGCCCGGGCAAAAAGGAATGGTTCGACGGCCACCAGGAGATGGAGCAGGCCCTCGTTCGTTTCGGTCGTTTCGTCAACGATATGGAAGGTCCCGGCAGCCACGGCGACAGCTACATCGCACTGGCCAAGTTCCTCCTCGATTGCCGCAGGGATGGCAGTGAATATGACCAGAGCCACGTCCCGGTCATCCGGCAGTACGAGGCCGTCGGACACGCCGTGCGCGCCGTCTATTCCTACTCTGGCATGGCTGGCGTAGCTATGGAAACAGGCGATATCGACTACCAGAGTGCCGTCATGTCGCTATGGGACAATATTGTCAATAAAAAGTACTACGTTACCGGCGGCGTGGGCAGCGGCGAGACTTCGGAAGGCTTTGGCCCGAACTATTCGCTGCGTCAAAACGCCTATTGCGAATCCTGCTCCAGTTGCGGCGAAATATTCTTCCAGCACAAGCTTAACATGATGTACCACGATGCGAAGTTTGCGGACCTCTACGAAGAGACTCTTTACAACGCCCTCTTAGGCTCCATCGATCTGGAAGGGAAGAATTTCTATTATCAGAATCCATTAGATGAACGCGGGCCACGCTACGACTGGCACGTCTGCCCGTGCTGTGTGGGTAACATCCCAAGGACCCTGCTGATGCTGCCGACATGGATGTACGCCAAGAGCGCCGACGGTATTTACGTCAACCTTTTCATCGGCAGCACTATTACAGTCGAGGGCATGGCGGGCACTGACGTCGAGATGGTTCAGAAAACCGATTATCCGTGGAGCGGCGAAGTTTCTATCACTGTAAATCCAACGCAGGCGAAGAAATTCAGCATCATGATTCGTGTACCCAACCGCAGCGTCAGCGAGCTTTACGCCGCGACGCCTCAATCCGACGGTATCACCTCGATTTCCGTCAACGGCTCTGTAATTACACCACCAATTGAAGAAGGATACGCCGTGATTAGCAGGAATTGGAGCCCCGGCGACAAAATCGACCTGAAGCTCCCGATGAAGGTCCAGAGGATTAAAGCCATCGACAAAATCGAAGCCACGAGAGGAAAAGTGGCCCTTCGTTACGGCCCGCTGATTTACAGTGCAGAAAAAGTTGACCAGGATATCGACAATGTTCTTAGCCCCGAATCCGCCCTGAGCGCAGAGTTCAAAGGCGACCTTTTAGGCGGGGTTATGGTCATCAAAGGCACCTGGGCCGACGGTTCGCAGCTTTTGGCGATACCCAATTACGCCCGGGCCAACCGTGATCGTGGCGAGGGCGTCCCGCCCTTGAATCGTGGCCGCGGCACTATCAGCTCATCTGTATGGTTAAAGGATCGCTGAACAATATATAAAATTCAAAGAGAAGAATCATGAAAAAGTCACTTATCTAAGTTGTGATTGGAATACTCCTGACTTGTCCCGCAGTTGCAACAGCGGCCGGATCCGGCCAAAACACAATTGTCAATTCGTCTTTTGAACAGGTCTAAGGCAGGAATCCCGCCTGCTGGAGGCTCCAACGCTGGGGCGGCGCTGGCGAACTTATGTATGCATCCATCAGGCGGACGGCAAATCGGTCGGCGATGATATCCTCCACTTCCGAAGCGGATATATTCTGATGGATACGCTTCGCAGAGAGACATTGGTTAATACGGAGTTGTCGAATGCACAGGTTGATACGATTCGGCTCAATCTGCTTAAGATTGGAGTAAGGATGGTGTGCTCTGTTCGTCGAATAGTATTACACTTGGCTGGGGGTTATCCGTTCAAAGATTTGTTTTCGGAAGTCTTGAGACGGCTGCGAGTTTTTGAAAGGCCATTTATGTTATCAGGCTGATGTGGGCAAAATCTTGTTTTTAGTGGTGGTTGTTAGGGGGTATTTTGCACGGAGTCTGCCGGATTTTTATATTCAGCATGATTTACGCCCAAACCATCCACCATTTTTGAATTTGATATGCAGGCACCAGATTCTCATGCTGTTTTAGTTATCTTCGTCATTACTGATAAAGTATCTATTGTTCATTCTTCGCCTTTTTCCTCCTTTTCTTCCATATACTGCCGCCAATTCGTATTCTCCTGCGATATTAACATCTCCACTCTCTGCACTAACAAGCATAATTTATCTGTTTCTCCCTTATAGGGTCCGCATTTTGTCTCGTAGAAGTATTTCTCATGTTTCAGCATTTCGCAGGTCGTTCGATAGGCCATCCAGTTCTCCTGGAACTTGTAGATAGCAGGCACCCCGGAGACAACTGCGATTAGCACTCCTAAGAGCGCCACGAGTCCCTTAAACACATCAGACCAAGTCGAGGCATCTCCCACTAATTCCATGGCTCCAACCCAAAACGGGATGCTGGCGGCAATACCAATCTCCGCTATTTTCAGACGCTTGTGCCAGTTCTGATTCCACATACTCTTGTGGTCATACCACACCATCTGGTCTTCGAGCCTCTGTTCAATGTATTCCTTTTCATCCATTATAGAGTCCTTTCACATAGAGATTGAAAAAAGTTCTTCTTCCTCCGGCACTTTTCCTAAATAAAATCAGGTTCCGCTCTTCCAAAACTAATCAAGTTGCATCGACCGTTAATAATTTCCGAACAATCCAATCACCTGTATCTTCTCTATCATAAAAATATGTCGCAATCTATTAAGCAGCGGCAATCATCAAAGTCAAACAACAAATACTTAAACATTCGATCATCAGTTAACTTAGAGGCTATTAGATTATGGGATTATATTAGGTAAGTAGTCTGATCACTTTTTTGGCTAGTGCTTGACCTTCCTCACCAAGTTGTTGAAGCCGTTTGTTTAACTGAGCTATGCTTTCATTTCGTTGAGTCGCTTCATTTACTACGGAGATCAGTTGATTATAGATGGCGTCGTTAGTGACCTGGGGACGCAATGTCTCCCACTCGACTGAAGTCACTAATAGCAATTCGACTTCTTCATCAGCAAGCTCCTGGTTAGTTTCTTTATATACTTGTTCGCCAAGCTTAGCCATTCTTCCAGGTCTTTTTTTGGTCATAGTGGTTCTCCCTACTACTGTTTGATTTCCTCAATAAGGGATTTGATTTGCTTGTCAAGATCATCTACGCTTTCATCAATCCTTCGAATCTTGTTTAGTTCTTTAGCAGCTTTGTCCGATATGTTAATTAAGGTATTGTTGATTCTACCCCTGAGATCTTTAATATATAGCGCTTCCAATGCTTCATCCTGCACCTCTTTAACTTTACGAATACTATTGAGATGTGCCGTAATAACTGCATTTGCCCTTATAATTCGCAGAAATGCCATCTGCACGTCCTGACGAAGGGCTAATTCCTCTTCGTTTAACAATTTCAGGAGAGCCTCTTCCTTAACATCGTAAGCATAGAGAGCGTAATTAACCCAGTCCTGCAAGGTACGAAAAGCCTCCTTGGGATCTGTATTTGGTGGAGTTGTAATAAGCTTTTCCTGCTCGTCTGACCATATCACCTCACCCTTGGCAACGGACACTAGTTGCCCGTGTTCCATCCAATTCTCCAAAAATCTCGGATACCAAGTGTCGTTCAGATAAGCAGTTCGCTCGGCCCGCATTTTTTCGAAATACATTTGGATCAGCTTGTCATAGGATTCGTGCAGGGCGGTCAAGTCTTCACCGGTGCGATATGAAAGTTCAACGACTTCCTTGGGCACCGAAGCGCATCCAACGATGCCTATTAGTAGGAATATCAAAAAAAGCCTTCGGTTTGAGTTTAAATACTTGTACATAATTCATCCTCCTGTTTCTGTAAATTTGGTGAGAACAATATGAAGAAGCCTCTAATTTCGATCTGTGATTTCACAAGCCTTATCATTGATACCTTTGATTATTGATTATCTGGTTTCATTATAACACCTGAGCTCTGTTGTAGTTCGAAGCCTATCTGCGAGAATCCGAATCCCAAGACTTCTGCGATTCGAAGCATGTGTGTAGATCCTGGTTGCTTATTCAAGTCGTGTCTTATCGGTGCCGTGTTACGACCGGTACGGTTCTCCGATAATTTGCTCCGCAGCCAATAAGCCATTTATTCCATAACTAAAGACGGCTCTAAATTAGATTATGTTGATTATTCTCTCTATAATCCGCCAATGCAGGTACCTGACATGGGTGTGTATTCAGCCCTTTTACGGCCCTTACAAATATTCATAATAAAAGATAGACTGCTGATTTGTCAATGGTGGTAATCGCGGAACTTAAAAAAAATATCTGGCTTTTTTCTGCTAAAAAGTGAGTTTCTCAGATTTTACAGATCAATCTGCAATTTCCTGACATTTCTTTCACAGAAGTGAAAAAAACAAGCTTTAGCAGTTTACTTTAAAGACTATGACCACGAAGTTCCTTGAGACAATCGTTGCAAAGAATTTGTCCAGAGTCTATTTTTGTGCCGGCTCCTGGTAAGATTGGATTGCTGCAGGCTTCACAAGTTATATTCTGCCGCGAATCATCTAAGCAACAGGATTCTCTATGATTGATTGTTTTTTGAGAGGCATATTCAGCAGGTATTGGTTTTCCTTTTGAAGCATCAATTGCTTTTACAATTGAAGAATTATTATCACTTGTTGCTTTAGCTTGAAGAAGGCCACTGGTCATCTTAGCATATAAAGCGGTTGTTTTTCGGTTTGCATGTCCGGCCTGTTCCTGGACAAATCGCAGGTCGTTTTTGTTGTTGCAGAGTCTAACAAGGTATGTGCACCGAAGCATATGAGGGTGCAGTTTACCAACTTTAGCCTTCTCACCGATTATTCTTATCTTGCTGTAAAGACTCATGTAGGAGATGCGCCAGCCACGTTCGTTGATTATCAGAGGCTCATTATGGTTTGCCGCTTTTCTGTACAGCCTAACGAACCTATCCAGATATTCTGCCATTTTCGAGTCGATCTCAACAGATCTAACTACATCACCCTTCGCATCACGAACCCAAATAGCATTTTCACAATGCTCCATAGGCAAATCTGAAATAGACAGATTGCAAACTTCACTGGCGTGTAGACCGGTGTTGACTAAAAGTAAAATAACGAGTTCGTCGACAATTGCTCTTGTGTTTCCCTTGCGTCTGGCATCATCGGCCTTGCTCGTCACATATTGGAGCAAAGTATGAAGCTGAGCGTCCGTTAGATATTTGGCTCGAGGCGATCTGTCTCTTCCAGTTATTTTGCCCTGTTTCACCCTTATTCTCGATTCTCCAAAAACAGATTTAGAGTTAGATTTGTGACAACTTTTCGAAATCTCATAAGATGAAAATCAGCGCTGGCCAAAACTTATAATAATATATACTATAGACTATTATTTTGCAATAGAAAAATTAATAAGATAAATACACATCTGGTTTGAATTTCACCTGTGAATTGGAACTTATAATATTACATGCTATATCTTGTAAGTTTTGCAGATAGTAAATAGACTCTCGCTTACTTTGGATTTGCATCACATGACCGACATTCAGGCCGTAGAAGAGAACAATAGCACTATCAAGCAATACTTAATACTGCTACAAATAAAGAGAACCGATACACCTGCTGTTCATCTGTCAAGAGGACTGATACTGGTTCTTTTTCTATTTCAAAATTAACTTGTTCTGTATTTGGATAGGATATAATAATCGATAAATCGTTATTTTTTTCTTTATTTATCCTACTTTTATGTTAAGATAGCCATTCTACAGATAGATCAATTGTGTTTCTGAGTTACTGGAGAAGAATTGATGTAGCGGACTATCTCGGATATTGAGAGCAAGCAAGAGGAGGATCCCGATGACATGAGAGAACAAACTATAGCTAAGAAAACTGGCCTCATTAACCTTTCTTGATTTAGGCAGGGCTAAAATAAAATGTCCCGAAGCTGATTAGCGAGAAGCTCTGGAACTTTGTTCAATAAGCGTTGGTACATTAGTTGAACTTGGAGATAGTTTTGTTGCAGGCATATATCGCGGCTGATCCCTTAAGGGAACTGATATAACCGATGGAGACGACGGACGAATACACTTTAGCTATGTATACTGATTCTAATTCTAAACGTTTTTCAGGCAATATTTTGTAGGATAAATATACAATTTATGAGTGATGCGTGACGAGCAATCATGGAACTTTTAAGAAAATATTCTAAAAGTCATTTTTCTCAGCGGGTCATCGCATATTTTTTGATGTGCTCTATATTCTTAAATACGTCACTTCCTGTTGCATTGGCTGGACCGGAAGGGGCACAGGTTGTGAATGGTCAGGTTTCCTTCCAGCAAAGCGGCAACAATACCACTATAACTGCTTCTGACAAAGCAATCATTAATT
Source organism: uncultured Pirellulales bacterium (assembly GCA_964530105.1). Classification (GTDB taxonomy): domain Bacteria; phylum Planctomycetota; class Phycisphaerae; order Sedimentisphaerales; family Anaerobacaceae; genus JAFGPJ01. The sequence continues at coordinate 31,764 of CAZHBL010000003.1, forward strand.
ACACTAGTTTTGATATTGCGCGCCTTGAGGCTGTTCGGTTTATCCAACCCGACAGCAGTGCCTCGGTGTTAAATAGGATACTCTCGGCAAATCCGACGAATATTAACGGAGCTCTGCTGGCCAATGGCAGGGTTTTCTTCGTTAATTCTGCAGGTGTGTACATTGGTGCCGGTGCCAGAATCAATGTAAACCAGTTAGTTGTATCAAGCCTGAATATAACAGACTCAGATTTTATAAACGGACAATACAATTTTGCTGGAGGTGACGGCTCGGTGATAAATAGCGGTGATATTTCCGCAAAAAAAGTTTATCTCATTGGCAAACAAGTTGCCAACTCTGGTAGCATACACTGTCCGGACGGATATGTTGTTATGGCGGCTGGAGATAGAGTTTTTCTCAGTGAACCGGGCAGCGACGTTAGGGCTGAAATAGATCCACAGACTTTATCTGATCCAACTGACTTGGCGGACTCGGGCTCAGGAGTTCCCAACGAGGGCACAGTCAATTCTGCTGGGGGCAGAATTGTGCTCGCCTCGGGGGATATTTATTCCCAGGTGATTCCAAATATTGATTATTTGGCAGCATCGATTGAGATTGGTAATACCGGACAAGTAAGCAATACAGGTACTATTGAAGCAAGGAGCGAAACCGCATCAGGTGGCTCGGTAATCGCTAAAGCTGCCGAGGTAATTAATTCCGGAACCATAGACGTTACTGGGAGTGAGGGTGGCGAGGTCACTATAGAAGCCACTGGGCGCCTCGGCCAACTTGGAATAATCCACGCCGATGGTACTACCGGAAATGGCGGAAATGTCGAGCTTCGAGCTGATAATGTAGTTACGCTTAGTGCGGACAGTTTGACCACAGCAAATGCCGGGACTAACGGCGATGGCGGCGAGGTAGTCGTATATTCACCCGATACAGCACTATTCCATGATGGTGCAGCAATTGAGGCTAAAGGCGGAACTGAATCGGGAAATGGCGGATTTATTGAAGTATCCGGCAAAAAACATGTGGAGGTCTTCGGGCAGGTTGATGCAAGTGCAGACGTTGGTGAACCTGGGACATTCCTCATAGATCCGACAAATGTCACAATTCAGGATTGTGCCGGTGCAATAGACCCCGGATCAGATGGGGCCTTCACACCTTCATGCAATGCTTCGACTATCAGTGACGATGCGATCGAAGAATGGCTCAACAATGGAATAAATGTTGAGATCAACGTAGCGTATGATGACACTAAACGAGGTAATATCACTCAGGATGCGGACGCACAAATAGAGAAGACATCCGGCGGAGACGCCACGATCAAGCTTGCGGCACATGACATCACACTTGAAGGGGGCATCGATTCGAAATCCGGTAAGTTAGGATTGATACTCGATGCGGATGGCGACGTGGTCCTGAGAGCTGACATTGCCACTAATGGTGGCGATTTCACTTCTTCTGGCGATCAATTCGACAATACGGACGGCCTGATCAATACCATCGACGGCGCCGTCAAAATAGAGCATTTAGGTGAGGTAAAAATAGGTAGAATTGATGCTCGCGAAGGTGATGTGGCAATATCAGCAGGCGCGATCAGTGAAGGCGAGAGCGATTCGGAGGTGGACATAGAGGGAAGTGTGGTTAATCTGGAAGCGCAGAGTGGGGCCATAGGGCCGCTCGACGTAACGGCATCAAAGCAACTAAATGCCAAAACCTTAAAAGATAATGCCGATATTATTATAAGTAGCCCGGTCGAGTTGCCATGTTCATGCAATCCGACAGAGGTGCGAGACCTTGTTATCGGCGTAGTAGATTCCGCAGGGGTTGTAAACATTAGGGCGGTTGGCGGCATCACAGTTGCGGGCGGCGAGGGAGAGGAAATTAGCGCCAAAACGAACATCAACCTGCACGCCGGCGAGAATGGAACAGGCGATCTCTCATTCCAGCCCGAGGCAACACTCCAAGCCCCAGAAATAGAACTGCGGGCCGGTGATGGCCTTGATTTTGTCTATGATTTATTAGAAGAATATATGGATCCCGCTTGCCTGATTCCAGACGAAGACGGATTGGGTGGTAATGGTAAAAACAGTAAGGTTAATTTAACAAATCTTGAAGTGATAGGAAATAAGAAGTTAACGATTCGCCAGGATAAATCAATAGCTGCAGTACCAGCCAATATGCAATTCGAGCCAGATGGAGCCGCCGTAATTGATCTTCATATGCAATCAGATGATGGTTCAATAACCTGTACATCGGCGCATGAATGGGGTTCCATATCGGCAAGCGCCTATGAGTATATCACACTTCAGGGTTCGGGAAAAATCACAACTGGGAACTTGAAGACAAGGACGGGCAACATTTCTGTAAGATCGACTGGCGGCGACTTGGTTATAAACGGGAAGATAGATGCATATTGGCGGGGGATGGGTGAGGTTTATGGGGATGACGAAAACTGCCCTTTAGGATACTTTGATCCTGGCAAAATTTTTTCTTATAAGAACATACCTGGAGGAGGAGTAGAGCTTGTGGCCGATGCCGGGAAGATTTACTCTGGGAATGCCGGCACATTGAACGTCTCAATCACCGGATACTCCGATGACCTCTGGGCCACGGAACCTGTTGGCGTCGAGTTGCCGGGCGGCACGGGCAGGGCAGGAATAGTCATCACCAGTCGCGACAGTCTGCATTTGGGTCCGGAAGCAGTACTGACGACTTGCAGAAAGAGCAAGGGCGGTGAAGTAATACGTTCAGACAAAGACGATCGGGACGGTGTCTATTTTCTGTCCGGCCCATCCAGTTATGACAGAGCGGGCGATCCCTTTGACGTCTCTGTCTACTTAGCGAGCACAGGGCGAGATGTTATCGTAGATTCCAAAGTCCGTATTCTTGACGATGGTGGCGGCGGCATGGTCGTCGATGCTAAGGACAAGGTGGACTTCGGCTGTTTATTTGCGGAAAATTGGGTAACATACGGCTTCCCAAGATTGGAGGTCGTTTCACGAACAACCCAGACCCCGGATCAGGCCGCAACATATGAAACCATGCCGGGCGCCCGGGAGATGCTTGAGGGCAAGGTCCCTACCTGGATCATGGAAGCGGCCAACCAGCAGATTGCATCTGGGAACGAGCCGGATAAGAATGCTTCTGACGATCATTGGTCGAAGTATGTGCTGAGAGGAGGAACACCGGGTCAGGTCCTCACCTTTGTAGAATTAACCGTTGGACCACCAGGACAATGGTTCGATATAGCCAAGGCAAGTAAGTCAGCCGCCGCGCATATAAAGGAATGGTATGAGTACAATCGGGATATAGCCGCACAGGAACAAGCCAGGCGAGAGCGGAACGCACAGAACGAACGTGTACCATCACCCTTCGAGCCGACTGGCAATATAGCCGAACGGGAACAAACCGGGCGGGATCGGAATTCGCAGAACGAACGTGTACCACCTCTCTTGGAGCCTATGTTGTTGTCCATCTCGGTTCGCCGTGGGACTAAGCAGTTGAGAGCCAATCCAGAGACGGCCACGACCCTACTGAAAGACGACATTGTCGAGACACCGGGAAGTATGCTAGGTCTGTTGAAGTGCAGCAAGGACTTAGCCATCATCATAGAACCTAATACCCGCATTAAGATTGGTATTCAGGACGTATTCCTATTGGACGGAAAGATATGGTTTTGGACGATTGGCGCAGCCCTAAACCGCCCATTTGAAATCAGAACTAATGACGGCCACGTAATTAGAATCACTGGTTCCGCTAAGGGTTGCGTGCATGTAATTGAAGAGGTTGCTGGACGAGCAGAATCAGTGAAAACCGGTAAGACGGTAATCATCGGGCCGGTTCTTGATGGCCATTTGTTTGTATACGGCCCTGATATGCGCCCCGAAGGACTTCTAAATGGACGTGGTGAGAAGACTATCTTGGAGAGTGGAGCATTCAGGTTCAAACAGGTTACCAACCCTGATCTTGATCAAGAGAGCGCGGAATTTAACGCCCGGCTCGATGAGGCGCCTGGTTCAATCCTTGTGGATTGTATAGGCGGATCGTGGCCTCGCCTGTTCGCATTGGATATGGGTGTTCGCATATGAGACTGAATATTGCAGCCGAAACCGATTAAATTCTACCCCGATAATTCGAGGTAACGTTGCCGATCTTATCAAGACCAACGTTTCTTCACTTCACAGTAATTTATGTAATGTATCGCTACCATGGAAGAGCAAAGACTACCAAACCTCTTAATAGCCTGAGAGTTTATGGAGCAACTAAGATCCTATTTGGATTGTCCGCTTTATAGCGCGCTTCAACTGGGGCGAAGTGATCTCAACAGTGAGCGGGACATTAGAAACTATCACCTTCAGCCTGTGAGGGGTAGCGCCCAGAGGCTGGTAGGTGAGTGTTGCCTCTTTGCCGTTCTGGTAGATATCAGACACATCTTCTCCGACCTTTGGCCCAACAATTTCTACTGACACGTCTGAAATCTTGGCCTCATCATCCTCTTCCGCAAGGATTGTGAAGGTGATGATCCCTGGAGGAACTGGCTTCGACTGATCAAAGTCAAACGACGCTTCATAACCGGATTCAGTCTTCTTAACGGGTTGTTCGCCCGTGAATACTAGAACAGGCTGCTTGAATATATAAAGAAGTAAAGCGATCAGAATCGCAAGACCCAAAGCAATTGAAACGAACAATTTGTACCTTGTTATGATTCCATTGGATTCTGTTCCGTTCTCTTTTTGCTTGTCTTTTACTTGTTCATCAGGTGTCGATCCTGATCCCGTTGCTGACTTAGTTTTATCGAGGATTGCACTAACAGCTTTGAACAATTTGTCAAATTCCGGATGTGAAGGCTTTCCTTTCCAATCAATCAGACGTGCAGCGTGAATCTGTTTGAATTGAAAAGGTATTTCTACATCATCAATCAAAGCCGGCACCAGAATTTCTCGGTCTACTCCTTCAGCAGCTTCAAGTTGTACCCATTTCGATTTTATCGAATCTTTCGACCACAGAACGATAATACATTTTGTCTGATCCAGGGCTTCTTTGATCATCTGGACGAATCGTTCCCCGGGAAGAATTTCTCGATCCCACCAAACGGAAAAACCTCGACGCTCAAGTGTGCGAGCAAGAACCTTCGCTCTTGCTCGGTCTTCACTTGCATAACTGATAAATATATCACTCATCGTATTTTACCTGCACATATCAACCGACTCTGGATAACCGCACTTACCCCGAGGAATATTGTAGCCCCTCGGACAATTATGACAAGCCCGTAGATGTCGGAGATAGCACCCATCTTCCTAAACATAAGCATGAGTATGCTCCTACTGAAAGTGCCACCCGCACACAGGACAGTGCTGGCCCAATTTGTAGCCTGCAATGGTAAAATCGTCTCCTTAATCGGGCATCTCCCAGCGTTCGTAACAGCAGAGCTGTTTCGTCGATTCTACTGAATCCATAACAGAGTCATGTTGTTGTCGTTAAGTCTATGGCGTTCACATCCTATGGATTTTAGGGATCAGGGTAATTGTCCCCAGGAAATCCTCAGCATTGTTATATTATTATCGTCAGCTGCTAATAGTTTTGCATCTAATGTTTTAGTCAAATCAAAAGATATTGGATCGTCATCACAGTATGCCATCGCTAATAGATAGATATACTGATTCAGAGCGGCATTAAGGCTGTCATTGGAGAGACTAAAAGTTACAGTTTTTATAGGATCAGTGGAGAGACCGGCCACTGAGCTTCCGCAATAGGGTACATCGACAATGTTATCACCTTCGGTTTCAGGCTGCTGCAATTGCCACTCGTTGGCACCTAAGGAAAAGTCCGATGGATTTTCTCCGCCAGCGTATGTGTAAAGCTCGACAGTGACACCTGTGGCGGTAATCGGGCCTCGATTACGAACGAGCACCGATACATCCACCCCGTTTTCGGTTCCAGTAACTTCAATGGCTTTACTTGTAAATGCGGTAGTGGAGATGGGATTGCCCTCTGGATAATGATTGTTGTTGTTAACTCGGCTAGTGTTACCCCAGTCGAGCCGATGGTCCCGCAGGAATACATCTACTCCATTGGCCGCAACGAGGACGGCCTCAAAGGCGTTGATACGGCCATAGCCATGTGTCGATATACCCTCTGAACCCATGCTAAAACCGTCGTCAGGATTGTAGTGTCCGGCAGAATCATCGATCTTATCCGCCGTGTCCTGCAGGATACGCTGGACGTCACGACGATACAGATTAGGTTCCGCTGAGAGGATCAAACCAGCCACACCGGCCGCGGTCGCGCACGCCGCTGATGTGCCATCAAAGCACTGTGTGTAGTCAAGATCTTTCAGGTCGCTACAGCCAGCCTTGGGATTCTCGTTGTTGTACCCGGCCGTACCTGTAACGTCGATTGTGAAAATCGAACGTGTTCCCCCCGAAGTCGGTGCAAGAACCTCCATCATATCTCCATATCCTGCGCCACTGCGTTTGTCCTGATCGGTGGAGGCACTGACGGCGATGACACGTTCCAGCGAGGAAATATCAGGAAAGTAACCGCCGTTGTCATTGGGCTCGTTTGTCATAGCGAACAAGATCACACAACCAAGGGCACGGCGCTGACCGTTTACATTTCTTACTCGACCAAATGTGGCAGCATTAAAGATCGAATTCCTAACATCAATAGGAGCCTCGATTTCCGCCTTATACCCCCAGCTACAGCAGATAACGTCCGCACCTTCTCCCCGAGCATAGTCGAATGCCAGGTGTTGGTCAAAAGTCGTTATATTACATCTTAGGAACATAAGTTTACAGTCGGGGCAGCTGCCGCAGACACCTTCCGGATTAGTTCCATTAGCCCCGATACATCCGGCAACCGCCGTTCCGTGCTCGTGTACCAAGCCATTATTGTATCCGAAATTACAGCCGTGAACATCATCTTTATAAAGGTTATTGTCGTCATCAATACCATTTCCAGGGATCTCCCCTGGATTCGTCCAGAGATTTCCCTTAAAGGCTTCATGCTCATAATCAACTCTGGAGTCAATAACGGCAATGTTAACATCCGGATTATCAAGAGCAAGCCTCTCGATTAACTTCCACGCCTCCTGAGCATCAATGTCTGCATCATTGGGTTCATCGTTAAGGTGCCATTGAACGGGCGAATTTCCTCGAAACACAGGAACAATAGCGAGATTAGGTACAGAATAGATAGTATTGGAATTTAAATGGTATTCATTGGCCAGCGCCATCGCATCTTTTTTAGACTCCGCCGTCACCTCAAGCAGGTATTCATTTGGATTGTATGGGTTAACTTGGACGACCCTCGCCCTTCCATCCTTTGTAAATTCATTGATAGCGTTAGGATCATGCTGCACGACGTTAGGATCAAGCTGCACAGTAAATTGCTCGTTTACAAGGACCGATGTCTCAGCCGCCCCAGGGGTAACGGCCAAACCAATCTCCAAAAACGAGCTGTCGTCCAGTAGCTTCCTGGCGGCGCGCGTAAACTTAGTAGCCTCCATCCGCGATATAGCGAATGGCAGCTCCAGCCTGACGATTTGATTTGGCCTGTCAATCTTTACAACCCTCAGGCCCAGGCTATTTGCATCCTCTATTATTTGCTTATCCGTAGCGTCCTCGGAGATCACCGCAGCCAGCGTCTTATCGTAGTTCAGGTCTATCCGTATGTGTTTTGACGTAGTCAAACCTGTGTAGTACTTGTCCGTCACGATGTTAGCATTTCTTTTCATGAGTGTGTCCAAGTCTTCTAAAGGCAGCGCTCTATCGAAGATTCTTACCTCATCAATCACACCATTCCAGAAACTGGCCTCACTCTGATCACTCCCACAGCCGATATAGATCGGACTCTCTAAAGATATGGGGGAAGGCTCTATTATGGGTTGAGAACTTGTATATACACCGTTCAAATATATAATCAAACTCCCTATTTCTCTGTCCAATGTAATGCAAACACTGGTCCATGTGCCAGGTGAAAGTATAACCCCGGAAGAAGAAGCTGGCTCCGCAAGTTCGCTCTTCAACAAGCCCCAAGAATCGCCCACCATTAGCCAGTTTACCCCCCCTTGCTGGGAAAAGATCACTTGCCCATTAGCGTCTTCAGGGTTGGTCCAAACCCAGCATGAAATGCTAAATGACTCATCAAATAAGCCTCCGACATCACTAATCTCCACCCAATCATAGTCTCCATCAAAGTTTAGCGCCGCGCCGATAAAGTCGTAGCTGTCGGTATCATTGGGCAGAATCCACGAAGGCCCTCTTACAATGCCGTCCCGAGACCCTATCGCGTCTTTGGCTCGCAATCCTGCCCCATCGTCAAAGGTCCACCAAGCCAAAGGCTCACCAATACTGGGAAGCGGTCGTTGGGTTCTGGTTGTGAATCTCCAAACATCACCTGTGATAATCTCATTGTTGTCTAGTACCTCATCGACCTTCCACTCATAGGTCGCCCCCGGTTCAAGTTGTCTCTCGACGGGAATGAAGTGAAAGTCGTGCAGCCATTCGCCCTCGTTCGGATCCAGTTGTGTCAGTTCCTCACCCTGCCTGCCCAGATAGACTATCTGAGACCCTGTGCCGGTGCCAGCTGTCCACTGCAGCAGCGGCAAATTGACGTCCACTGCCCTATCAGCCGGATCAGGATTTGATGCCTTGGCCCCAAAAGTGAAGTTCCAGACTGTGCCTGTGTGGACTGTTCCATCCGCCTCAACCTCGTCCACCCTCCAGTAGTAGGTTATACCCGACTTAAATTCTGTGGTTGGATTGTATATATTAGTAGACAATCGTGAAATGTATTCTGCCGGACCTGGTTCAGGATTTGTCCCGAAGTATAAATCGTGATACACGGCTGTATCACCGGGTTTCCACTGGAGTTGCGGCACTACCACAACAACGCTGCTATTGATTGGTTCCGGGGACGTCGCTTGCAGCGCGGTCGCCAGGAGTTCAACTTCAGCAATCTGCACACCACTGGCGCTCCATTGGCCTCGCACAGCCGTGAAGAGAACCTGGTAATATGTGTATGCGATCGAGTTATCAAACAAGATTGGGGTTTTATTTTTCGTGCGGCGGGGCCAGGCTGACTCCTGTGCAAAATCGACAATATCACCACTGACAATCAACTCATACGGCCCATCGATGCTTATATTAGAACCACATAGTTCAAAGGCAATCGGATCGCGTTCCGGTGCGTTACCGGCTGCAGTGAAGTTCAGCCCCGTGACTACCGTTGGCCCAACCAAAGGCTCCACCCGAAAACCAGTGACCTGTGTTCCTCCTTTGAATTCCAGATAACAAGATGTGTTGATGTTATCATCAATTACCAAGGCGGGATGCCCGGCGCTTGGTAAACCGTTATCGTTCGGAAAACTCTCTACCATATCCCCGGGTGATGTGATGTCATGTTCAGCCCGCACCATTCCGCCCCAGAGTAGGATTAAGGTGCTCGCTATTACAACAACAGGCCCCACGATTCCTGTATACCTCTGCTTGACCTTTAGTTTGGCGTTCATGATTTCCTCCTTTTCCTATAGCGTTTTTCAAGAAAATGTATTTACCCGACGTACTGGACTGATCCAGTCGCCGCCACGGTTACTTCAGAGTCTGCATGTTGAGTCCAGATAGCTTCCACTGTCGCTTCCATAGTACTCCAAGGCAAAGCAGAACTCGGCGCGGCCATTATGCAGGCCTGCGAGCGCTGCCGATTACATGATTGTCCCAGAGTAACAAATGTCAATTGCTCGCAGCGCATGATGAGAGGTATCCATGATTGGGAAATCAGACATATAAGCCGACATCATCGACATGGGTCGCTAACCTCCGGCTTTTGGATTCCCTGTGTCATGATAGCTCACTAAAAACATTATCACGACGTTAGAGAAGATTTGCAACAAAAATTTAAAAATCAAATCAGAAACACTCCGGAGACTGCAGGGTCTTTGGATGCCATCCAACACTTATTACCAATTCTGATTGGATAGCTATATAAAGAATGGGGTGGAGTGGTATGACTTGGATCACCGGTCTTCAACAAACAGCGCTCCAATTCTGATTTTCATTGGGATTTTCTGGCGAACCATAAATCTTCGTATCTTATTGATTAATAGATGTTTACATTAGCTTAACTTAGCGGCATCTTCATGTCATTATAAAACTAAGACATACATTACATTTCCATCAAGACCGACACTATGCGCGTAAAAATCCCTCTGATTGTGGTAACAAGCAGCATATTTGTGAAGTATAGTGGAGTCATTTTGGAGTTATGCAACGATAGCAAGTTAGGCACATCTCAGTCATAGTTATCGTGTCGAAGCTTTGGGGAAAAGCCTTTGTAATCACACGTATGCATCAAAAGGTTGAAACATACTAAGATTTCGATGCATTCCAGACTCGTTGTCTCTTAAAGGCTAAAATATAGGAAATGAACAATTGATATCCAATATGCCCCCTGAGCATATTTACAGGATCTCCTTTACGTAAATTCTTTTTTTGCAAGAACTTATGGAGGCGGGGGGATTCGAACCCCCGTCCCGAGATGCTTCAAGA